>DATHLW010000417.1:0-3752 GCA_035487675.1 Mucilaginibacter sp.
GTCTTTTTCAGTTCCAGCATTTCACCTTTCACGTCAACTGTGATCTTTTTAGAAAGGTCACCATTTGCAACTGCTGTAGTTACACCCGCTATATTTCGCACCTGTGAAGTTAAGTTACCTGCCATGCGGTTTACCGAGTCGGTCAAATCTTTCCATGTACCTGCAACACCGGGCACTTTTGCCTGGCCACCCAACTTACCTTCGGTACCCACTTCGAGTGCCACACGCGTCACTTCTGACGAGAAGGAGTTCAATTGGTCGACCATGGTATTGATCGTATTTTTAAGCTCAAGTATTTCCCCCTTCGCCTCTACGGTGATCTTTCTTGATAAGTCACCCTTCGCAACAGCAGTGGTTACTGCCGCCACGTTACGCACCTGGGCTGTAAGGTTACCTGCCATTTGATTTACTGAGTCGGTTAACTCGGCCCAAACCCCGGCGACACCTTTAATTTTGGCCTGCTCACCTAATTTTCCTTCCGAACCCACCTGCCTTGCTACCCGGGTTACTTCCATGGAAAACAGCCTGAGCTTGGAAAGCATTTGGTTTGATTCTTTTGCTATACGCAAGAATTCACCCTTTAAAGGGTGCCCGCTTATCTCAAGTGGAATATGTTTGGAAAGGTCACCATTCGCCACGGAGTTGATCATCCCGGCTATTTCCAGCGTCGGCGACGTCAGGTCTGATATCAGATTATTTAAAGAGTTTATGCCGCCAGCCCATTCGCCTCTGGCATCCGGCAGCTCGACCCTTTTTGATAGATTTCCTTTTTTCCCAATGGTTACTTCAGCCGCAGAAATTTCTGCAACCATTCGCTGATTCATATCAATAATATCATTCAGCACTTCGCATATTCTGCCATTTATACCGGCCTGGGTAACGGGCATCCGCACGTCCAGTTTACCGTTTTTAACCAGGGAAAGAACTTTTAGAAGCTCTTTCAGGTCGAGAGAATCGTCGTTGGCGCCATTCAAACCATTCAAATGAGGCGCGTTTTTTGATGGGATATCAATTACGTCCTGTTCCATAGGGGCACAAGTTTTTTAAGTAAAATTATTAATTAGGGAGTATTGACGGAGCGGCTTAAAAAGAGGTCTGCCAAACATATTAAACGTACGGACATTCCAAAGGGTTATATGGTAAAAATAAATATTTTTTTCTTTTTTAAAAAGCAAACTCAAAATCAATGGATAGACCGCCCCTTTAAGCGAACACGAGCACAGGGCAGTTAGGCAGCAAACAAAATGCAAAATGGAATAGTTAACCATTTGAGCTTTTCTAAGGTATTTTTGTTCACTCTGCAACTATGTGTTATATAAAATTCTTCCCGGGTTTTGAAGAAATTTATAATCAACATCAAAATGTAACTGTATCAAAATAATTTATTCCGGGTTTTTGTTTTATTTTTTTGCATTTTTTCACAGCAAATCAAAAATTTATCGCTGATTTTTATGCAGCCTTTAAGCTACGTTGCTTGTTTGAAAATGTAATTAAAATAACGTCTGATGCCTGCTAACACAAACGGCCATATATCTGATGTTGCTGTTATCGGCTCTGGATTTGCCGGTTTGAGTGCGGCTGCCTACCTGGCAAAAGGAGGCTGCAAAGTAGACGTATATGAAAAAAATGCTGAAATAGGCGGTCGTGCAAGGCAGTTGCATACTTCTAACGGCTATGTTTTCGATATGGGTCCCAGTTGGTATTGGATGCCGGAAGTATTTGAGAAATTCTTCAATGATTTTGGTTACAAATGCTCCGATTTCTATGATTTGCAATTATTAAATCCCGGGTATTCCATTATTTATCCCGATCAACAGGTACTGGATATCCCTTCGGGCACGGAAGAATTATTTGAGCTTTTTGAATCTATCGAAAAAGGCAGCTCTAAACAACTACAGCAATTTTTGAAAGAAGCCGCATACAAATACCACGTAGGTATGAATAAGCTGGTTTATAAACCGGGACTTTCGCTGAGTGAGTTTGCAGATACCGCGTTACTAAAAGGGATGTTCAAACTACAGGTGTTTACCTCATTCAGCAGCCATGTCAGAAAGTTTTTTAAAGACCCTAAATTAATCGCATTGATGGAGTTCCCTGTTCTTTTTCTGGGCGCTATGCCTGAAGACACACCGGCACTTTACAGTTTAATGAACTATGCAGGGTTAAAGTTGGGCACCTGGTACCCTAAAGGGGGGTTCGGAAAAATAGTTGATGCAATGAAAACTGTAGCCGAAAGACAGGGTGTACAGTTTCATACCGGAGAAGCAGCAACTGGTTTTAGGATAAAAAATAGATTTATAAAGGAAGTTCAAACTGAGTATAGAACAAAACAATATGACGGGGTTATTGCTGCGGCAGATTATCATCACATAGAGGAAAAATTACTTGGTACTGATTACAGAAATTATGATGAGAAATACTGGGATAAAAGGGTTATGGCCCCATCTTGTCTTATATTTTACCTTGGGGTAAAGAAGAAAGTACAAAAATTAAAGCACCACAATTTATTTTTTGATGAGGACCTCGGTCAACATGCCTGCGAGATATACAAAAAGCCTCAATGGCCCTCAAAACCCTTGTTTTATGTATGCTGCACCTCAAAAACAGATATTACGGTGGCTCCCGGAGATCATGAAAATTTATTTATCCTGATGCCATTGGCTACCGATCTCCCCGACGACGAAGCGATGCGCGAACAGTATTTTAACGTGATCATGAACCGCCTGGAAGATTATACTGGCACAGACATACGAAACTCGTTAGACTATAAAAAAAGTTATTGCGTTTCGGATTTCAAGACCGATTATAACTCTTACAAAGGGAATGCTTATGGCCTGGCGAATACACTCCGGCAAACTGCCATTCTGAAACCATCGATAAAAAATAAAAAAATACATAACTTGTTTTATGCCGGTCAGTTGACCGTACCGGGACCGGGCGTACCACCGGCAATTATTTCGGGTAATGTAGCAGCCGATCAACTTTTAAAATATCTGAAAAGTACATAATGAAAGAGATAATTGATAGTTTTCATGATTATTATAACGGTAAAAACTCCGATGAGATCAACTATCTTTCAAAAAATAAATATCTTACAGAAGAAGAAATAACAAAATAAAACAGAGATGAATAGTGTTATTCTGGTAGATGAGTTAGATAATATGCTGGGAACTATGGAAAAAATGGCAGCACACAGGCTGGGAAAACTCCATAGGGCATTCTCTGTTTTTATTTTTAACAGCAAGGGACAATTATTATTACAACAGCGGGCCCTTAACAAATATCATTCAGGTGGCAAATGGACCAATACCTGTTGCAGCCACCCAATGCCCGGAGAAAAAACCCTTGATGCTGCACACAGACGATTACAGCAGGAAATGGGCCTTAAATGTGAATTAAGTTATGCGTTTAATTTCGTTTACAGTGCCGATATGTCGAACGGCATCTCAGAACATGAGTATGACCATGTATATGCAGGCATAAGTGATGATATACCCATGCCCGATCCTGATGAAGTAGCTGCTTATGAGTACGTGAATATAAACTCGCTGGCAAAGGAATTAAAAAAGACACCCGAATTATACACAGAATGGCTAAAAATATGTTTTGATAGGGTTATGGAATATTACCAAACAATATTTTAACGGAATGGAAAGCTTATTCATTAATTGCGGATTGGTCCTGGTGGCTTTCACAGGCATGGAAGGCGTTGCCTGGCTTGCACACAGATACCTAATGCATGGTTTTTTATG
>DATHLW010000418.1:0-6968 GCA_035487675.1 Mucilaginibacter sp.
CCAGTTTTGTTCTGCCCTCCATATAAAAAGTATTACCATTTCGCTTGGTGCCGCTAACAGGTAAGTAATCACTTATAGATACATTTTTCACCGACGACAGCTTAAGTAATTCATTTTTAAAGCTTTTTACATTTTTATCGCCAAGCGTATTGGTGCCCTGTATAACGACCACCTGGTCCTTGTCAAAACCCACCTTTTGATGGAGAATGAATTGTGTTTGGTTGTAAATAACCAAAGTGCAGATAATGAGAATAATAGAAGCACTGAACTGAAAAACGACCAGGCTATTCCTTAGGATCGAATTTTTGCTGCCCGTACTGATGCTGCCTTTCAATACTTGCACCGGCTTGAACCCGGAAAGATAAAAGGCTGGATATAAACCGGCAACTATACCTACAATGAACGCCGCAGCTATTAAAGAAGGCATCAGCCACCACTCACGCCAGGGCATTGATAATGATTTTGAAGCCAGGGTATTGAAGTATGGAAGCAGTGCCCAGGCTAATATTATCCCGATCACAAAAGAAAGTACGCTGTAAACTATCGACTCAGCTAAGAATTGATTGATCAGGCTGCTGCGATATGAGCCTACTACCTTTCTTAAACCAACCTCTTTTGCACGGTTAGCTGATTTGGCCGTTGAAAGGTTGACAAAATTGATGCAGGCTATAACAAGAATAAAACCGGCAACAGCGCCGAACAGCCAGATGAAACGGACATCCCCATGAGGGGTTTCATCATAAATATCATATGAATGCAAATTGATATCACTGACGTTCTGCAAATGCAGTGAAAATTTTTCAGCTTGCTTTTCTGCATCTTTCATTCCGTCCTTTATCATTACCGGGAGGTAATAATTTTTGATGATATCATGTGTGATCTTTTTTTCGAATTGAGCAATGTTAGTGCCCGGGCGCAACTTGATATAATCGGGGTAGTTGCTGGCATCCCAGTTGTTTTGCTCGCCCGGATAAAACTCAATACCTTTTAAGGTTAAAAGGAAATCAAATTTTCGTAGGTGAGAAGTTTCGGGAATGTCCTGCATTACGCCGCCGATCGTGTAGGGTTTGGTTTTATCATTATTCAGGTACATTACCTGGCCCACAGGATTCTTACCCGGGAAATATTTATCCGCTTTCCGCTTTGAGATAACCATGGTCCGGGGCTCTTTCAAGGCAAGCTCGCGTTTGCCGTAAACCATGGGCAGTTGCAATACGTCCAGCATTTCCTGGTCGGCGTAGGTAAAGCCCTGCTCGTAAGTGTTCTGCACCTGGTCGGCGCGCCTCACTTCATTGCTCCCGGCCTTTTCGAAAAGCGAATTAGGCATCAGCCTGCCTGATATTTCTACTTCCGGAAAGTCAGATTTCAAGGCCTTGCCCATTGGAGCAGGCCAATCGACCCCCTTTTCTGTTTTGCCATCGATATTGTAATACCCAACGATGCGGTAAATACGGTCCGTATCAGGATATGATTTATCAAAACTGAGCTCGTCTTTTATGTAAAGTCCGATCAGCAAACAAGCTGCAATGCCCATTGCAAAGCCACCGATCTTGATAGCCGCATACATTTTTTGTTTGCGTAGTTGACGAATGGCGATCTTTAAATAGTTCTTTATCATGATTTAGTTCATTAGTTCACTGGTCATTAGGTTAGCCTCACCCTAAATCCCTCTCCAAAAGAGATGGGCCTTCTATTTATCAGAATCAACTAATCTCTGATTAACTGATCACTAACCTCTAATCTTACAATATCATGCCGATATTGTAAGATATTGGTAATTAAATATTTATAATAAATGTAGTCACGGGAGTTGTAACAAAAACGAACACTGTCCGTTCGGATATGAACTAATGCCAATGGCTTGATTGCCAGCCTGAATAGGTGAATTCAACGGCGTTTAATCAGGTACTACGGTCACAATCACTCTTTTATACCTTGTTAGCGCGGGAGTGCCCTTATCAGTTACCTTTAAAATAAAATGAATAGTTTGTGGCGATGTCACTACTGGTGCGGTTACCGGCAGGTCATAAATATTGTTGGAGTAAGGTGCAAAACTGATCAGCCCTTTATAAGTGCCCGCTTCCGGATACTGTATCCAGCGGTAGCTCATCGAATCGCCATCCGGATCATAAGAGCCTTTTGCACTTAAATGAAATTGTTGTCCCGATTTTACCGTAAAATGATCGGGATGTCCCAGTGCCGGAACAGGTGGATGGTTGCATTCTCTGTAGCTTTTGGTTGTCCATGCTATGCGAACAGCAAAATCATTTTGAATTTCTTCACGCCAGCGCCAGATAGTCGCCTGTATGCTTTTATAGCTCTTTTTGTCAACAGTTGAATAAACTGAATCCTCAGCATTAGCCCATAGCGGCCGGGTCTCCTGTTGGGTAACAGGCCAGTTTGGACGCGCGAACGGATCAGGGTCATGCGACAACTCCGGCGTATAAAACTCATAACGGCCACCCCATCCGCCATAATTGGGATGTTCGGGGTCGTTCAGCCCATTTTCTATTAATGATAAAAAGGAAGGCGTATCGCCCTCCATACCGTAAGCCACATCCGGGTAAGCTGCACCAAGAGGGCCATGACCTTGCTGTATATTTTTAGCAAGCCATTCATTACTAACCACCTCCTTGTTCGATCCCGGAAAAAGGTAGGATAGACCCAACCAGGTAGCTTTGCCATAGGTATAACCGGGACTACAAACAAAAAACAGGTCAGGGTAATTTTGACGTATCCATGGCCCCGAGTCATCCTGATCGGATATGGTGTATATCCTTATTTTCTTGTAAAGACGTTGTGCCTGCTGAACACTTTGAGTTTCTTTAATTTTCCAAAGAGCCTGAGCAAGGCAATTAGTACCACCCCAAACGCATATCCAAACCGGTCTTGGATCAGGTTTTTCCAGAACTTTTATTATCCATTCAGAACCTTCTGAGTCGTGACCTTTGCCCACACCTTCCATGCCATAAACCGGCAGGCCTTTTTTTACTTTAGGGCTTAATTGCTCATAGGTAGGATAGCCTTTTTCGTGTTTTACCAGGTTGGGCCATATCTTTTTATAAGCATTTAAAATCGAATGAATGGTCTCGGGGGCTACCCTGGTTTTTTGGTGGATGGACGTGGTAGCGATCAACCCTTCAACATCCCACTCATTGCTATAAGTCAAAAACCTGACCATAGATTCAGAGTCATCCGGGTCGGCCTCAATATCTGTCAATACCAAAACCCTACGTTTGGCATAGTTTTGAGCATTACTGATGCTGCTACTGAACAACGTCAATAATAACGCGAAAATTAGTAAAGGATATTTCGGCTTGCTCATAGTAAATAGCTAAAAGCTCAAATGGTTTGTTACTTGCTTTTCATTTCTTGCAGCAACAAAAGTATCTTATCCAGTTTCTCAACTTCGATGGCATTCAACCGTTTTTGTAATTCCTCTATTTCTACTTTTGCTTCGCAATTTGTTTTGTAATCCGCATCAGCTTGTGCCCTGTCGCGGTCACTCTGACGGTTTTGAGCCATCATGATGATAGGTGCCGCATAGGCTGCCTGCGTGGAGAAAAGCAGGTTTAAAAGAATATACGGATATGGATCCCAGTGGCCAATGTAGGCAACGATATTTAATACCATCCAAATTGCAACTATGATCGTTTGAATAATAATAAATCGCCATGAACCCATGCCTGTAGCTACGGAATCTGCAAGCCGTTGACCAAAACGCATTGATTCTTTGTGTTTTTCATGCCAGTTTTTTGTTGTGGTGATACTTCCCATAAGGATTAAGATTTCTATTTATTAAGTCCTTAAATATAAGTAAATGTCTTATTCATAAAAAAAAGAGTTTTGGTAGTTGCCAAAACTCTTTATCGCACATGTTTGAATGTTATATATTAATAACCAGATTAGTCGTGATCATGGTAGTCATGATCATGATTATCATGGTCGTAACGATCGTGGCCGCCATAATCGCGGTCATGGTGTCTGTAGTGATGATAACCATAATCTTCACGAACTAGACATCCGGAAGTAACTGATGCGATCAATATGGCTATAAGTGCTAATCCTGCGAATTTCTTTTTCATGGTATTTCGATTTAATTTATTCTCTGATCTGTTTTCTCTTTAGCAGTTCAATACAATTTGGATGAAATTTTTGTCAAAAGGATTAACATACAATAGTATTTAATGCAGTTCTAATATCTTTTTAATCTGAGAGGTGCAAAAGTGGTTAAAACACATTGAATGATAACCCGAAATTGGCATAGTGGGCTTCGAATTGATGGATATAAATTTTGGCGTTCAGTGCCATCCAATTGTTAAGGTAGTATTTGCCGCCCATTATCCAATAGCCGTGTATCGAATCAGGGTTGGCATAGTGCAGGTAATAGCCGTAATTTGCTGTAAAAGCCAATCGGCCCAGCCACACATCAGTACCCAGGCTCAGACCGATGCTTAATTTATCGAATGAGCTGCCTGTTTCCTGGTAAGTACCATAAAAATTATTATAAGAAAATGGTTTAAAATAATAGACCATATCTGTGCCCGCTTTTAAGCTTAGAAGACCGCTCAACCGATAATTGTAGCCCGCATATAAACCCAGCAAATATAAATTGGATGCGGCAGATTTTTGTTTGGCTGTATCAGTCAGGATAATAGGTTTCCCGGTTTGCGGATTAATATATTGACCAGCTTGTACAAGACCACGCTGACCGACACCCAAACTAAATTCAAAAGAATGTTTGTTGTTGATCCGGAAAGTCGCTTTTTGTCTTACCGGACCGCTGGAATTAATATCTTCTACAATACCCAGCGATGCATTTAGGCTGTTGATGCCATCGTTTGGTAACTTAGAGGCGGTGTTGGAGTAGTGGAAAAAGAACAGCCCTGCCTGTATCTTTGTCGATTTGCTTATCAGTGTTTCCGCTTTCAATCCTGCTTGTACAGCCAGATTAATATGGCTGCCAACAATTGGGTTATAGGTAGTATAATAAGTTTGCGTTGCATATAAAAAACCAAAACCCGGAGAAAATAAAAAAGTTACTTTTCCTGCTTTCAAAAAAGCCATATCAATGCAACTAATCACTCCGAAATTACTGCCAAGAAATCCCCGTGAGCTGGATTTGGCATTAAGTGATATATTTTGCAGGTTGAAATAAGAAAAGGTGAAGCCGATATCCTGCACATGCAGCAAGTGTACCCAGGCCGTATTATTATTGGCCATATTAAGCTGCCAGGTAAATTCCGCTCCGTAATAACTGCCTTTTAGCTGGTTATTATCGGGTGAGTTAATGTTTAAACCCAATACGGGTGTTATAGCAATGCTGTTTTGTCCGTTTTGTGCAAAACAAGTTATGGAGACAAATAAAAGCAATGCTACGAGTACTGATCTCCAATTCATTGCAGGTTAAAATGGCTGTTCTATCAAGATAGCTTTATTTTCTAAAATAAACATTCTCGTTGTCAGTAATTTGACAGTTATTTGAACGGATTTATTTTTAGTCTTAATTTTTATCATTTTTGCTTCCCGATATGCAAAAAGGCAGGTTGTTAATTATTGATGATGAGGAGCGGTTGAGGAACCTGCTTGCGCGAATTCTACAATTAGAGGGATATGAAGTAATTACGGCCGCCAATGGCAAAGATGGGTTACGTAAATTACAACATGATTCCTTTCATGTTGTATTGAGCGATGTAAAGCTGCCTGACAGCAATGGCATCGAACTCACCGAGGAGATAAAAGTCAAATGGCCTGCTACTGAGGTTATTGTACTCACTGCATTCGGGACCATCAATGATGGGGTTAAAGCTATCAAATCCGGCGCTTTTGATTATATCACCAAAGGTGATGATAACGAGAAGATCATCCCGCTGGTAAGCAAGGCGATGGACAAGGCCTTTCTACAGCAGCGTGTGGAGGAACTGGAAAGCAAACTGAATAATAAGTTTGGTTTTGACCGCATCGTCGGTAAGTCGGCAGCCATAGCAGAGGTAGTAAGGCTCGCCCAAAAGGTAGCCTTATCAGATACAACGGTTTTGCTGTTAGGAGAAACCGGTACAGGAAAAGAGGTTTTTGCCGAAGCGATACACCAGGCAAGTAACCGTCGTGCCAAATCATTCGTGGCGGTCAATTGTAGCGCTTTTACCAAAGAATTGTTAGAAAGTGAGTTATTCGGCCACAAGGCCGGGTCATTCACTGGGGCTACTAAAGACAAAAAGGGCTTGTTTGAAGAAGCCAACGGCGGTACCATATTCCTTGACGAGATTGGCGAACTTGACCATGAATTGCAGGCCAAATTACTGCGTGTGCTCGAGTCGCAACAGTTTATCAAAATAGGGGATACCAAGCCTACCTCGGTTAATGTGCGGATACTGGCTGCAACTAACCGCAACCTGCAAAAAGAAAGTGAAGAGAACCATTTCCGTTCCGACCTTTTTTACCGCTTGTCAGTTTTCCAGATCACTTTACCAGCATTGCGCGAACGTAAAAAAGATATTGGCTTATTAGCAGAATACTTTATGTCGTATTTCGCTGCAAAAGTAAATAAGCAGATCACAGGCTTATCAAAAACATTTATTGAAAAGCTGGAGGCATACAACTGGCCGGGAAACATCAGAGAGTTGAAAAATGTGATAGAGCGTGCAGTGATATTGTGCGATAGCAATGAGTTGGACGAAACACTGCTCCCTTATGATATTCAGCATATCCAAACCCAGCGGCCCAACCAGGCCTTGTCTGCATTTGATCTATCTTCTGTAGAAAAACTGCATATCCAGAGGGTGCTCAACCATACTCACGGCAACCGCGCTGAGGCAGCCCGGCTTCTAAATATCGGCATTGCCACCCTTTATCGTAAGTTGAAAGAATACGGGTTGGAATAATTCGCTTTCATGATAAATTGCCTTAAAGCGATACGATTTTAACAATTGTTGTCCCGACAATTAAATATTCGCCTATATTTAGTGTAA
>DATHLW010000419.1:0-4296 GCA_035487675.1 Mucilaginibacter sp.
CGTGCCCTGGTCTTATTAATACCTTCGTTTAAATCAATAATTCATTAATTCACTCATTCAGTAATTAACAAATGATCACTATCATATCATCTACCAATCGCCCGGGAAGTTCAACGCTTAAAGTAGCCCAATATTACCAAAGGAAGTTAAAGGAAAAAGGAGCCGAAGCTGAATTACTATCATTGTCACAATTGCCGCCCAACCTCATTGAGACAGACCTCTATGGTAAAAGAAGCGAAGGTTTTGAGCCTATACAGAATATTATCACTAAAACTGATAAGTTTTTGTTTGTGATACCCGAATATAACGGCAGTTTTCCGGGTGTGCTTAAGGTATTTATTGATGCCTGCTCTTTTCCGGAAAGTTTCTACGAAAAGAAAGCTGCATTGGTCGGGGTATCTTCAGGTCGCTATGGTAATATCAGGGGGGTAGATCATTTTACGGGTATCTGCAACTATATCCACCTGCATGTGATGCCTTTAAAGATACATATCCCATCCGTTCATAAAGAACTGGATGCACATGGTAACTTTTTTAAGGAAGATACCCTGAAATTCGCTAATGAGCAGATAGATAAGTTTATTGTTTTTTGATTACACTGATTTTAGTATGATTACACCGATCATTGAAGTTCGAAAACTAATCTCTGATCACTGGTTAACTAATCACTTACTTCCCATTAATCACCTTAGCCATACCGAATGCAGCTGCGGCAGCTAAAGCTCCTATGATCAAAACTTTTAATGCTCCTGAGAATGCTGGTTGCCCGGTAACCTTGCTCTTAAAATAGCCGAACACAAACAAGCACACTGAAGTGATGGCACAGGAATAATACAACCCTTGTTGCGAGTCGTTTATAAAAAAGTAGGGCGACAGTGGAATAATTCCACCAACTATGTATGACAGTCCGATAGTAATAGCACTTTGCGTTGCCCGGTTGGCTTCCGGTTTTTCAAGGCCAAGTTCATAGCGCATCATAAAATCTACCCAGGCGTCTTTGTCTTTGGCCATTTCATCGGCTATTTCATCCTGTAATTTCTGAGATAAGCCAAAACTGGCAAATACCTCTTTTACTTCCATTTTTTCCTCTTCCGGTACCCTTTCTATCTCATCATATTCACGTTTTAGTTCGGATGTATAATGGTCAGATTCTGTTTTGCCGGCCAAAAAACCGCCAAGGCCCATGGCAATTGATCCTGCTACAATTTCGGCTATTCCCGCAGTTACTACAATACCTGATGAGGTAATGGCTCCGCTCAGCCCTGCTGCCAGTGCAAAGGGAACGGTTAATCCATCCGACATGCCGATTACGATGTCTTTAATGGTGTCCGAGCTTTTTAAATGATGTTCATGATGCATGTGGTAAAAATACACGTATAATTATCGCTTTGATTATCAAATTGTTATTTATGATTAGTCTGAATTAGGCTTAGATAGTTTTAAAATCAATTATATTCACCCTTAAAATTTGTTCAACCTTTACCACATTGTTACATGAAAAAGTTTTCTAAAGCACTTTTGGCAGTAATACTGCTGCCTGCATTATCCTATGCCCAAAGCAATTATAAACCAGGTTATGTAGTTAATTTAAAAGGAGATACTATACGTGGGTACATCAATAATAAAGATTGGGACTCAAACCCCAGAACTATTAGCTTCAAAAAAATAGTTACCGATAATAATACTCAGAAATTTACTACTAATGATATCGGTTTTTTCACTGTCGAAGGGGTATCGTACCAGAAATACACAGGCCCCATTAGCACAGATGGAACCAGTATTGATAAGCTATCCGAAGGCAGGGATACCAGTTATCGTATTGACACAGTTTTTCTGCAGATATTGCAAAAAGAGAAAAATGTGGCCCTCTATTCTTATTCAGATAATATTAAAAGCCACTTTTTTATTAGTGAAAATCCAGACTTCAAACCTGTTGAACTGATGTATCGGATATATTATGGTAATGCCGATGTAGCTGGCAATGGGAACAGGACGGTGTATGAAAATACTTTTCTGAAACAATTATTTGCACTGGCCAACAAATACCATGTTTTAGACGATGAATTGACTAGTGTTATTCAAAAAGCAGGGTATAACAAAGGCGATATAATGGCCATTGTAAGCAGAATAAATAATATTTCAAAAGCCGACTATGAAAACAAATACACCGAGCACACGAGCTCTGATTTTTACATTGGCGCAGCAATAAACATATTCTCAGCGTCCCCCAAACCTGTAGCCCGGGCATATGGGTATCCATCATCCACATCTGTTCTTCCGGCATTTTCAGTTGGGATTAACCTTATCCCGAGACCAAAGTCAGACAAAGTGGAGTTTCGTGCTGAAATGGCATTTGCCGAGTCCAGTTACAATTCCGTGAATCTGTCAACAATATCTTTTGTTCCGCAGGGTATTTATAATTTCTATCATTCTCAGGATTTAAAAATATATTTAGGGTTTGGCTTTTTGCTCACCTATAATCTGTATAGCAATTTAAGTGCATTTAATGGTGTAAATGATTCGTTTATGTTTAAGGCAGGTGCGAAGTTTAACAATCGATGGGAAGTTTTTGCCAATACATTAACTTTTCCATCTGGTGAATTTGTTCATGACTCCTCACTAAAAGCGTTTAATGAACAGATTGGTTTAATTTATCATTTCAACTTTTGAAAATTTATCAAATCATCAGATATTAATATATTGCATCTTTTAAATTATTCACCTTTAGCACCTTGTTACATGAGAAAATTGTACAAAGTACTTTTGGCAGCGATTCTGCTGCCTGTATTATCCTATGCCCAAAGTAATTATAAACCTGGCTATGTTGTCGATCTAAAGGGCGACACGCTCAAAGGCTTTATTGATTACCGTGAATGGGGATCTAATCCTGATGTAATTGATTTTAAAACTGCAGTTACCGATAAAGAATCGAAGAGATTTTCACCATCGGATATCAACTATTTTAACATTGCCGGGCTGGATTCTTATCAGAGATACGTGGGGCTCATTAGTATGGACGCAACAGATAAGGATCACCTGGGAAGTTTCAGAGATTCCACCTATAAGAATGCCGTGGTCTTTATCAGGATATTACAAAAGGGCAAAAACCTGTCATTATATTCATATACGGATGATATTAAAGTGCGGTTCTATGTTGGAGAGGCCCCTGATTATATGCCCAAGGAATTGATATACCGCCTATACTACAATTATGGTAGTAATACTGTAAAAGGGCAAAATGGCGTAACTGTAAACGAAAATACTTATATGCGGCAGTTATTCGCCTTCGCCAATAAATACGGGATATTAGATGAAGCGCTGCAAAGAGATATTGAACGCACGGATTATACGGAAGATAATATAGCCAGCTTGGTGAGCAGGATCAATAACATTTCGAAAACAGAATATGCCAAAAGTAATCAGCCCAGGGGGCCGATATTTAACGTATTTGTTGGGGCAGGTGCAAATATTGACAACATCTCTACTGCTGCCGGTAGTTCTTTTGAAGCAGGAGGCGGTAAATCATATACTTCAACAGGTGGTATGGTCTCAGTCGGTGTGAATTTTTTCATAAATCCTATTGTCCGAAGGTTTCAATTAAGACTTGAGGTTGGTGTGGCTCAAAGCCAATTCAGATCCTTATACACGCTTAAAGTTTCTCCCTATATTCCATTTAAAGCATCTTTTGATGAATTATCTGTAAGCTTGGCGCCTCAGGTACTTTATAACTTTTATAATGCCGAAAACTTTAAAGTTTTTGCAAGTGTGGGATATGTGTTAAAGTATTATAAGTTCTCAAACGTTTATTTTGGCTCTCAAAGTCAGCCGAACTCTGCAACCGATATAGAAAGAAACGAGCCTTATTATTTTTCTTCATCTCAAAACTCTGTTGTATTTAAAGCTGGCATACAGATACATAAAAATTGGGGAATATTTGCTCAGTACATGGCTAGTGTACCATTTACTGAAAATCCATATTGGTCGTTATCTTCAAAATGTGAACAAATCGGGATAAACTATTATTTCTGGTAAAAATTATTATTAATCTAAACACTTACACATCAATGAAACTGACTTGTATTTTCCTGTTTTTTGTTTTTTTATTATCGTCTTTATCTTATGCACAAAGCAATTATAAACCCGGTTATGTTGTTGATCTAAAAGGCGATACGCTGAAAGGTTTTATCGACTACCGTGAATGGGGATCTAATCCTAATGCAATTGATTTTAAAACTACAGTTACCGATAAAGAATCGAAGAGATTTTCGCCCGCAGATATCAATTATTTTAACATCA
>DATHLW010000420.1:0-3271 GCA_035487675.1 Mucilaginibacter sp.
CATAAAAGGAAAGTAAGGCGGTATCCTTGCCATATAATGGAGCCGCGATCAGTTTTGCTTTACCCGCTTTAACTTTATGCTCATTATAGTTGATCGCGCCGACTATACTTTTTCCGCTTTTAATTTTTGCGACCATAGATCAGAATATTTGTTCATCCTTTCTTTGATTTCGCTGATGGACGGCTCCAGCTTTCCATTGATGATCGTCAGTAAATTCATCCATAGCCTGGTATCAGGAAATCCATGAGCACTATTGATGTTCTTCACGGCTTGATTTAGATTATTACCAATGAAATTCAATTCACGCCTTAGCAAGGTCAGCTCCTCGAGCACTTCATCCATCGACTTGTCCCGGTGAACTACAGTAATGGGTTTGCCCAAAATCAGCGCCCGGCCGTATTCACTTAAGTTCTGAAAAGTGGACTTCTTGAAATTTTTATTGAGCGCCTCTTCTTCGCTCGGCTTCAATCGGACCTTTATCCATTTTGAGCGATTCTCATTATCTTCTTCCATACAGATCCAGTTTTATCAAACCGACTTCGGAGAGTTTGACCATGGCCCCGAACCGACTTTGGAGGGTAGGGCAAGATGCGTTTGTGGTACAAACGTACATCTTGCTAACTGCAAAAGGACAGCAGTTTAATCCCTCCGCCATGTCTTCAACCCTTGCCATATCCTCCATTATTAACTGATTATGATTTTCTTTTATATGCTAATGTCTTCAACTGTTTTTAACGTCCACCTGCGGTGCTTTGGCATCGAGAAAGAAAGTTAATGCAAGGATATTGATGTCCTTTAAGGATAGATCCCGATCAACTCCGTAAGACTTCACCCGCTTTAAAAGCCCTTTTGGTATCCAGGTATTCAGTTGGGCCTCTTCCTCTTTTTCATCTATCGAAGATTTAACCGGATGCACTTCCTGAATGGGTATCTTAGGCGCTTCCGTCTTCAGCTTATTAGCGAGGCTACCCAGCTTGTTTTTATATTCTTCCATAACTAATGACCGTTATGTAATTACCTATTTTCATAAAACAGTACTTATAGAATTACATAATTATGTAATTGCATAAATGAAGAGGTCTGTATTTACATAAATCCATAGAAATGTAATTATGCATTTATGCACTGATCTGGTTTACGATCTCTTCGGCCAGGGAAGTGATTTCTTCCTTAGCTTTTGCATCCGTAGTTTTGAGTATTCCTGAGGTCATAGAGGAGCGTGTGATGCTTACCCGGTCATGCACCATTGTTTTTAAGAGCGGGATTCCAAGGTTCTCTAACAAGGTTGTAATGTCTTTGGTAATAGCAGACCTGGGTTTGATCATGTTGAGTACAATGCCGGCTTTCAACTGAGCATTTTTTGCCTGGGAAAATTTGATCAGTGCAAGGGTTGACCGGATGGCCATCACATCAAAAAAACCAGCTTTTGTTGGAACCAATACAAAGTCTGAAAACTGGAACAGCTCTGTTAATTTGTTTGACAAGTAAGGAGGCGTATCAACAATTACAAGGTCGTAATCTAAATGTGGAATGTCGCTAATTTGCTCTGAGGACAAAATAGCTAAACCCGGGAAGTCATCCTTTACGTGATAAATACTCCCCTGTAAATCGGAATCAACCAATACTACCCTTAATTGATCTTGAAAGCACAATGCCAGATTTAGCGCCATCGTGCTTTTTCCTACGCCACCCTTTTGGTGGGCTATGGTGATGATCTTTGCCATATTACATAATTCTAAATTGCTGTAAATACATGTTTATGTAATTCTGTATTTTGAGAATTACATAGCAAAGGTGGCAGTAAGGCCTGGCAAAAGACTCCGATGTTATCCGAGTCGGATTTAGATTTTTTTAAATTGTGAAATATTTGGAGAATCAAAAGCCGCCCCGGTTAAGAGGCGGCTTTTGATTAATTACAATTTACATATCGTCTTACAATTACCATCTGCTTTGCAGGTTTTGCTGCAATAATCCTTGCAGTTTGGTCCGCAACCTTTTGCACAGGTTGAACAGTGGTTCATTTTGCTGTTGCAACAAGGGGTATTAGCATAAGAAATTGATATAACGGATAATAAGATCACCATAGTGGTGAAAAGAAACTTTTTCATGATTTTGAATTTAAAGATTAATAATTAATTGATTTGTCAATCTTAGATTGACGTGTTTCAGCTCTAATTATTAAGCTTTTGGCGGGTTCCAGCCATTACCGTGATAGTCGGATAATTCTCCTATCGGAAAAGGGCGAACGGCCTGGCCACTTAAAATGGAAATGATGGGTGAAATAGAAACTGATGCAGTAATAACAAATCCACATTGACTGCAAGACAGCATTGCGTTACAGTTGCCTTTGGCGCAATCGTTACCAGAACTATGCTTTTGTTGTTTACAGCAACCCTTATATGCTTTTGCCACGCAGCATGATGCCTTTCCATAATGGCTACTTGCAGTACCCGTAAATGAGGATAACAACAAAATATTCAGGATGAGAAACACAGCAATAGATTTCATGTGCTTAATTATACCGCTAAGATAGTGACAATACCTGGCGCAATTTTTATATAATTCCGATAAAAATTTACATCCTATTACAGATGAAAAGGTTCAAATTTTATCAATTGCCTTTCTACTTGCTTTTTTGGAAGCCTTGAACTGGGTGGGTGTTATGCCGGTAACACTTTTGAACTGTGTGGATAGATGGGCGCTGCTGCTGTAACCCAACTGGTAGGCAATTTCATTGAGGTTCAACTCGCCGTATTCCATCAACTCCTTTATTTTTTCTACTTTTTGTTCGATAATAAACCGCTCAATGGTCGTATCCTGTGCATTGGAAAATAAGCGGCTTAAATGTGTATAATCCTTGCCGATACGCTTCGCTATCAGATCGGAAAAGGATATGTTGATTTCGGACAGATCGGAATGGTGCACCAACTCAATGACCGCATTTTTAATTGATTCAACGATCCTATCTGTTTCCTTGTTGATCAATTCAAAACCAGGGACTTTCAGCGTCGCAGATATGAGTTGCATTTGTTCTTCATCGGGTTCAGGAGCTATTTCCGCACTACCCAACGCAAGCTGTTTAACGGTAAAGCCCAGGTTTTCCAACTGCTGTCGGACGATCATCTGGCATCGGTCACAAACCATGTTTTTAATATGTAATAGCATGAATATCCCTTTTCCCAAAATTAGCATTATTTCATGCTTTTCTTTCCCCAATAAAAATAGACCAGGGATAGGGGTATAAAGATCAGGTTCAACCAGGCTTGATAGT
>DATHLW010000421.1:0-3480 GCA_035487675.1 Mucilaginibacter sp.
ATGGGTGTACTCATCAGCCTTGGTTCAGTATTAACTATGCCAGGTGTTGCGGGTATCGTTTTAACACTGGGTATATCGGTTGACGCCAACGTGTTGATTTATGAACGTGTCCGGGAAGAGCTTGCTATAGGAAAATCGATCAAGCTCGCAGTAGCCGATGGTTTCAAACATGCCATGTCGTCGATATTGGACTCTAACATCAGTACATTCCTTACCGGTTTGATCCTGTTTACCTTCGGCAGCGGCCCTATCAAAGGTTTCGCAGTAGTATTGATGATCGGTATCGTTACCTCACTGTTCTGTTCATTGTTGATCTCGAGGATTATTTTTGAATGGATGATCACCAAAGGCTGGGATATCAAATTCTCAAACCCATGGAGCTCACATACTTTCAAAAATGCCAACTTTGGATTCGTAAAAAATCGTTTCAAATTTTACATATTCTCTGGTGCATTTATCATTGCCGGTATCATCTCCATGTTTACGCAAGGGTTTAATTACGGCGTGGATTTCGTTGGCGGACGTAACTATATTGTCGAGTTTGACAATAAAAATGTGACTACCGAGCAGGTACACAGTGCAATAGATGGGGTACTGGGCGCCAGTGAAGTTAAAACGTTCGGAGGCAGCAGTATAAGTATCACCACTAAGTACCTGATCGAGGAAAATACAACAACTGCTGATGCAAAAGTAAGGCAAACGCTGTTCAACGCTTTAAATAAAAACCCGGCAACGAAGGCCACTGATGACCCGACTAAAACCAAATATCAAAAAGTTAAAGCTACTATAGCTGAAGGGCTTAAACGATCGGCCTTCTGGACAGTACTTTTTGCCATTGTGATTATATCGGCTTACATCCTGATCCGCTTCCGCAAATGGCAGTTTAGCTTGGGTGCAATGGTGGCTACTGCACACGATGCGTTGATGGTATTATCGTTCTTCTCTATATTTAGTAAAGTAATTCCATTCCTGGATATTGACCAATCGTTTATTGCAGCCATATTGACAGTAATCGGTTATTCGATCAACGACACGGTGGTGGTATTCGACCGTATCCGCGAATTCCTGAGCCTGCATCATTCAAAAGCTGACGACCCTAAGGAAGTGATCAATCATGCGATCAATAAAACGTTAAGCCGTACCATTATCACTGCTTTGACGGTATTGTTTGTGCTGATCGTATTGTTCATCTTCGGCGGCGAAGTGATCCGCGGCTTCTCATTTGCCTTATTGGTGGGTGTGTGTTTCGGTACTTATTC
This sequence comes from Mucilaginibacter sp., assembly GCA_035487675.1. Classification (GTDB taxonomy): domain Bacteria; phylum Bacteroidota; class Bacteroidia; order Sphingobacteriales; family Sphingobacteriaceae; genus Mucilaginibacter. The sequence continues at coordinate 1,260 of DATHLW010000421.1, forward strand.
GTCAATTTGTATTGCGACTCCAATAATCGTTGATTTCGGTAAGAAGGACCTGAAATAAAGTCATTTGAATTTAATATTAAGGCTCCAAACAATATTTGGAGCCTTTTTTGTTTATAATTATATGGACTAATTGGAATAATTACCATGGAAACAACTAATGCATCTCTCCCCCTCGTAGTAATTGTTGGTGGAGGTTTTGGCGGCCTCGAAGTAGCAAAAGCATTAGCCGATCAACCCGTAGATGTATTGATGCTGGATAAGCATAACTATCATACCTTTCAACCGCTTTTATACCAGGTAGCAACTGGTAGCCTTGAAGCGGAATCGATTGCCTTCTCGCTCAGGAAGAATTTTGATAACCAGAAGAATTTCCGCTTCAGGATCGCTGAAGTGAATAACATCAACCCGGATAAAAACACTGTTGATACTACTATAGGCGAAATACATTACGATTATCTTGTCTTAGCGACAGGGTCAACCACCAACTTCTTTGGCAATAATGATATTGAGCAGCATGCCATGCCGATGAAGTCTATTCCAGAAGCTTTGAATCTGCGCTATATGATATTGCAGAACCTGGAGGAAGCTGTATTGAAAAAAACAAAGGATGAGCGTGAACCCTACCTCAACTTCGTACTGGTTGGTGCAGGTCCTACAGGTGTTGAGCTGGCGGGCGCATTGGCTGAATTACGAAATCACATTCTTAGCAAGGATTATCCTGAATTGAAAAAAGAGGAAATGAAAGTTTACCTCGTGGATTTTATGCCAAGGGTATTAGGTGCTATGTCTGATCAGGCATCTTCAGCTGCGAAAGATTTTCTTACCAAAATGGGTGTCGAAGTTTTGGTCGGCGTAAAAGTAGAAAACTATGATGGTGATACCATCACTTTTGAAGACGGTAAACGTATCCGCACTAAAAATGTGATATGGTCGGCGGGCGTAATGGGTGTGATCCCTGAAGGTATAGAAAAGGATATCATAGAAAGAGGCAATCGTATCCGGGTTGACAGCACATGCCGTGTAGCAGGATTTAAAAACATTTTTGCCATCGGCGATGTGGCTGCAATGATTACCAAAGATACGCCTAAAGGGCACCCTGGCGTGGCACAAGTCGCCATACAGATGGGCAAGGCTACCGGGAAAAACATACTCAGGCTAATAAAAGGCGCTCCTACTGAACCGTTCAAATACTTTGACAAAGGATCATTAGCCACTATAGGTCGCAATAAGGCTGTAGCCGATCTCGGCAAGGTCAAATTCCAGGGATTTTTCGCCTGGGTGGTTTGGATGTTTGTGCACCTGATCTCGCTTTTGGGGTTTAGAAACAAAGTAGTTGTTTTCATCAATTGGATAGGCAGCTATATCAGCAATAATGGTGGTTCACGATTAATTATCCGGAAATTTGTAAAAGAACCGGTTCCGCACGAAGAAGCTTTACCACATTCTGACTAACGAATAGGAAATAAGCTATTATATTAGCTTCAAAATATATTCTGCGAATGAAAACACTTCTTTTGAGCTTCGCTATGATTTTTATAGCTATGGCAACCTATGCCCAGGTAAATGGCAGCGCACCTTTTCCTCCAAGCGATTCTGTGAAATTGACCATTGACGGCACCAATACTTATTACCAAAAAACAGTGAAGCTGGATACCGGGATCAATGTAAGTTTGATCTATATCCGGGCGCTCCAGTTTATGGCTGCAAAAAACTTTCAGCAAAACTATGGTTATGAGCAGGAAGGTAAACTGATTTTTACTACAACTCAGGATCTAAATACCAATGTTTTTACGACGGGTAACAGTTCTGAGAATATCGATGTCTTTACCGTTCAGTTCGCGATAACGATAGATATGAAGAAAAACAAGTATCGTTATACCATACATAATGTTGTTTTTTTCAGACCTACAGAAACCGGCAATCAACGGCTAACGCTGTATGAAATGTATTTAAGAGAGACTAATGGCGAATCAAGATGGATAAAAAAGGATGGTAAAAAAGTAATTGACGCTTTTGAAAGGTATATCGGAACACTTACTAATGAGTTGTACGAAAGTATTGGAAACAGAGCAGCTATATACAACACTAAGTTTTAATAAATCCTGATGGCCTCACCCATACAAATCACCGAATGCCCCAGGGATGCCATGCAGGGACTTACAGCCTTTGTACCGACAAAGGTAAAAGCAGCCTACATTAATCTGTTGTTGCAGGTGGGTTT
>DATHLW010000422.1:0-3680 GCA_035487675.1 Mucilaginibacter sp.
CAACTTGCATACGGTGTGCCTGAGCCATAGACGGTATTATGATCCATTTTAATATGGATACCCCCCTGTACCTGCGCACCTACATAACCACCGTTTATGATGATGTTGTTACGTGCTACCTGGTATGAACCGCCAACATCGCCTAAAACGATGCCTGCGCCGCCGCCCGAATCATTTTGTGCCTGTCCGCCCCTGATCCAGTTACCTATTACCTGTACCGAATCTCCCTGTAAGCCATTACACTGGTATATGCTTATGCCATCCTGCGGATGTTGCGCTACACCGACGATGTCTTCGCACCGGTTATAGTTTACCTGTGTACCGCCGCCATTCACATTATTTAACTGTACATAGTTACCGGATGGGAATGGACCGTTCATGTTCAGGAACTGGTTGCTGTTTACTTTAACAGTGGTACATTGCATAGCGTTAACGCCGGCTCTTACATTGGTAATAAAGCAGCTGTCAATAGTTACATTGGTACAATTGGATAACTGGATACCATCTGTCGTAGAGTTCATGATTTTACACCTGGTAATATGTACGTTGTTGCAATTGCTAAGGTGGATTCCGATTGTTCCTCCATTGTTAGCGTTGATCGAGTCACCGCTGATGGTAATATTGCTCTGCCCGCTTAAACTCAGGGGCGCAGATGCTTTATAAGCGAATTTCGTTGTTGGAGGAGTAGTCACCGGAGGAGTAGTCACGGGAGGAGTAGTCACCGGTGGAGGGGTTTTTGGAGGAATATAACCTCCTGAGTGATGATTTCTGTCCAAACTACTAATATCGGTTGTAGAAGAGGGAGTAACCGAACTGTCTTTTGAACAAGAGGTAAAAATGGATGTGGTAAGTAAGGTAATTCCTAACATCAGACCAACCCATGAGGTGTTGTTTTTGCGGTTAAATATCATAATAGTTAAATCAATTAGGGTCTTTTCTACGTCAGGTATTAATCAATAGTTACGTAGTAATTTATTATTGGGAAAATAAATTAATTAAATAGTGCATTGTTAAAGCTAATATTGCTTATTGATTGTTCTAAGAAAGCCAATGAAAAATGCTCTGCATGATGGCAGAAGAAAGGGCATGTTGACTCTTTGTGCCTGTTTAAGGATTTTATGGGTTAGCACATATTCACCCCGTATATACAAATTTACGGCACTCCGTTGAGTAATATGGTGACAGTGTTTTGTCACCATGTGCCAAAATACAAATGCCTGATTTACAGATGTTCATTTCGTGTTCATGCTGTTCATGCAAAAAAACCTGAACACTGGCTTTACCAAATTTTTTATTTTAGCTGATATAACTAATTCCCAATTTAAATTGTATGTTGAATTGTGATGACGACAGGGCAGCAAATCATAGCAGAATGGTATAAGCGCAAGAACTGGCAGCAGTTTCCTTTTCAGCAGGAAATGGAGGAGGCTTATCTTGCGGGCTATTCAGGTTTGCTGAATGCCCCTACCGGCAGCGGTAAAACATTTGCTTTGTTTTTGCCTTTCCTGGCTGATTATATCAACAAAAATCCCGACACCTGGGACACCCGGTTAAATAATGGTTTGATGATGCTTTGGATAACTCCCTTGCGGGCATTAACCAATGATATTAAAAAAGCCATGCAGGAGGTATGCGATGAGATCGGCATCCCCTGGAAAATAGGCACCCGCACAGGCGATACCCCCGCATCCGAAAAACAGGCCCTTAAAAAGAAACTGCCCGAAGTATTACTCACCACCCCTGAAAGCCTGCACCTGATGATGGCACAAAAGGAGTATCCAAAGATATTTCAACAATTACAGGTAGTAGTGATCGACGAATGGCATGAGTTGTTGGGGACTAAACGCGGGGTTCAGGTGGAATTAGGTGTATCACGTTTAAAAGCTTTGAGTAGGAAGTCAGGAGTCGGAAGTCAGGAGTCGGACGCAAATGACTTAGAACTCCGGATATGGGGAATAAGTGCGACTATAGGTAACCTGGAGCAGGCTTCAGAAGTATTGCTGGGTAATGATTTCCCATCAGAACAGGTGAAGATGGTACGAGCGCATATTGATAAAAAACTGGTCATCAAATCTGTCATTCCTGAAAATATTGAGAGTTATTCCTGGTCGGGGCATATTGGGGTAAAGTTGTTGCCGCAGGTAATAGATATTGTGGTCAGAAGCAAGACTACGCTGATATTTACCAATACCCGGTCGCAGGCGGAGATATGGTACCATGCCATACTGGATAATTACCCTGAATATGCCGGTATTATGGCTATGCATCACGGGTCATTGGATAATGAATTGCGCAACTGGGTAGAGCAGGCGCTACATGCGGAAGCTTTGAAGGTGGTGGTTTGTACATCAAGCCTTGATCTCGGGGTTGACTTCCGTCCGGTGGATACCGTAATACAGGTGGGCAGTCCGAAAGGGGTTGCCCGGTTTATGCAGCGTGCCGGACGCAGCGGTCATGCTCCGGGAGCAGTATCAAGGGCTTATTATGTTCCTACTCATTCATTAGAATTATTGGAAGGGGCTGCATTAAAAGAAGGTATCAGGAAAGGGATTTTTGAAAGCCGCGACCCGATGCTGCTCACTTTTGATGTATTAGTTCAGTACATGGTTACGCTGGCAGTTTCGGATGGCTTCAGGGCAGATGAATTATATCAGGAAGTAAAAACTACTTATGCCTTTGCTGATCTTACAAGGAACGAGTTTAACGAGTTGCTCGAGTTTGTAACACATGGCGGTAACGTGCTGGCGCAATACGATGAATTTTTAAAGGTAGAGGTCGACAATGGCCTTTACCAGGTGAAAAACCGCAGGGTAGCTATGCGGCACAGGCTGAGTATCGGCACAATCACCAGCGATGTAAGTATCCGTGTTAAATGGTTAAGTGGCAAGAGTTTGGGGACTATTGAGGAATCGTTTATCTCGAAACTAAAGCCGGGAGATAATTTTTGGTTTGCCGGACAAAGCCTGGAATTTATTCGGGTGAAGGAAATGAGTGCCTATGTCAGAAAATCGAACGCAAAAAAAGGGTTGATACCAAGCTGGATGGGGGGACGCATGCCCCTCTCATCACAGCTTTCGGCCGTTTTTAGGGATAAATTGGATGAAGTAGCCCATGGAACAGCAAATGATGAAGAAGTGGTGGCTTTGCAGCCGCTGTTTGATTTGCAGGCGCAACTATCGCATCTGCCGCAAAGCCATGAATTTTTGATCGAATCATTTCAATCCCGTGAAGGACACCATTTGATATTCTATCCTTTTGAAGGGAGATTGGTGCATGAAGGCATGGCATCTCTGCTGGCTTATCGTATATCCAAAATAAAGCCATTTTCTTTTTCCATCGCCATGAATGATTATGGCTTTGAGCTGCTTGCTGACGAAATTATTCCAATTGAGATGGCTTTGGAGGATGCCGGTTTCTTTTCTATTGATAACCTGCTGGATGACATCTTACATAGTTTGAACGCCAACGAAATGGCCCGGCGGCGTTTCAGGGATATTGCCCATATCGGTGGACTGGTATTTACCGGGTATCCCGGGCAGCCGGTCAAGAATAAGCATTTGCAGGCATCAACCTCGCTGTTGTTTGATGTATTTAGCGAATATGAGCCTGACAATTTGTTAGTAAGACAAGCCTATAATGAGGCATTGGCGTTTCAGCTGGAAGAGTTCAGGTTAAGGGCC
>DATHLW010000423.1:0-3651 GCA_035487675.1 Mucilaginibacter sp.
CCGTATTATTGGGGTTAACAATGAGCGCATCTATTAATTCCTTTGATGCGCCTGCCATCTCGCTCAGAATCAAAACCCCGTCATTATTAATACGGCTGGCTACATATTCCTTGCTCACCAGGTTCATACCATCGCGCATGGGTGTTACCAGGCAAACGTCTGCAGTATAGTATAATGCCGAAAGTAATTCAATGGGCAGCGAACGATAGTAATAATGTATTGGCGTCCAGTCCATAGTGCGGTAAACCGAATTTATGGTACCTACTTTCTTATCGATCTGGTCTCGTAGTTGGGCATATTGGGGCACCGTATCCCGCGAGGGCACTACCACCATATAAAGCGCTATTTTCTCTTTGTATTCAGGATAATGCTGCAGCAGGTACTCAAATGACTGCAAACGCTGTAAAATGCCTTTGCTGTAATCCAGGCGGTCAATGGTAATTACCAATTTAGTATCTTTAAAGGAATCATGAATTGATTTGATATCCTTTTTTACTTCAGGATCGTTTGGCAATGAAGCATATTTCTTTTCATCAATACCCATCGGGAATGATTCCACCACGATCGATCGCTCTCCATCAGTTATGATATTGGCCGATGAGGTTACAGGCAATATACGGGTGGATGCATTTATAAAATGCCGCACATCGTCAAACGTATGAAAGCCTATCATATCGGCACCCAAAATACCACGTATCAATTCGGTGCGCCAGGGTATCAGCCTGAACATTTCATATGACGGGAAGGGGATATGCATGAAAAACCCTATCGACAGATCGGGCTGTTGCTTGCGTATCAGGTCGGGTAAGAGCATTAACTGGTAATCATGTATCCAGATGGTATCGCCGGGATTAGCAATATCCAAAACCGTCTGCTTAAACTTCTCGTTTACTGTTTTGTAAAAATCCCAATTTGATTCCTTGTAGTTGGCATATGTTGAGGCATAGTAATGAAATACGGGCCAAAGAACTGCGTTTGAAAAGCCTTCATAGTATTCGCTGATCTCTTCCTGGGACAAAAAAACCGGCAACAAGCTTTGTTCCTTTAATTGCCGGGTTATCTTTTGCTTGTCATTATCTTCCGTTATTTCAAGGCCGGGCCAGCCTATCCATATATTATTATCATTTTGTTTGTAAATAGAACCTAAACCAGTTGCCAGTCCCCCTTCACTTGGCGACAAAGTGTATTCGCCATCATTTTCCTGGATCTTTACAGGAAGCCGGTTAGATACAATTATAGTTTTAGGCATATCAAGAGTTATTTACTCTTAATAAATACCTAAAGGGCGCAAGTTGTTTTAAAAATTATGTGATATGGGTGTTAAGGAAGGGTTTTGAGTTGACTTAGACCTTGCGCTTAGTTGACTCCCCCCAGCCCCCTCTCTCCGCCTATGACGGAAAGAGGGGGAGAGAAAATGAAAAAAACTTTTTTACCCTCTTTGCGGAACAGAGAGGGTCGACAGGCGTAGCGATGTCGGGGTGAGTCTACGAAGCGAAAGGAAAATATAAAGCATAAAAAAGCCGCCGGGAATAATCCGGCGGCTTGTAAAAGCATCAATTTACAATTACTTTATTTCTTTGTAAAATTGAACGTGTGCTTCCGGAGTGATCTTTACCAATACTTCTTTAGTATCGCTTTTCAGATCAACAAAGTAAGCTGTTTCGTCAGCATCAGGGTTTAATTCAGTGTTGTTCTGGATAACGATCACTTCATTAACACTGTAACCTTTGTAGTCATCAGCAATTTCTTTCTGAGCTTTAGCAGGAATAGCTTTACCATCAACATCCTGGGTTAAAGCAACAAATTCGCCACTCAGGTTGTAGAAAGCAGTTTTCTTAACATTATCGCTAATGAAATCAGCTTTCTGGAAATCACCATTAACGATCCAAACTACATTAGTTGCATCAGCAAAATCAGCTGTGAACTGGTTTAAAACTGTGTAAGAAACGTTTACTTCAGTTTTAGCTTTTTTAGTGCCATCGGCAAATACGCTTACGCTAAACAAAGTAGCGATTGCAGCGGTTATGAATAATTTTTTCATTGTCTTAAATTTTAAATCCGCAACAAAAATAAGCTAAGATTGCTAACTTTTAAAATTTAAGATAACTTTTGTGATTATTTTATAAAGTATATGCTGTTTTTTTGTTTTTTGCAAAATTTGACTCAATACTTAGTGTGTTTTTTACAATATCATAATGTTTTTCGAGGATACTTAGTGTACTTTATACAATAAGTAGATTTCTTAACAATTTCTTTGCAATTTGATGACAAATGGCGCCTTTTTGTAACAAAAATATTATAAAAGCACTTATCCATTATCAGCAAATCCGGGATAAAGTGTCATTCCGCCATCCATAAATATCGTAGTACCAGTGATATAGTCCGCTTCATCTGATGCCAGCCAGGCAGCCAGCTTACCAATATCTTCCGGTTCGCCAATACGGTTGTAGGGTATTAGGGTCAATAGTTTTCCCAATGCATCCGGGGTGGCCCAGGCAGATTGGTTAATATGTGTTTGTATAGCACCCGGGCCAATGCTTACCACCCTTATTTTATGAGGTGCCAGTTCCTGCGCCATGCTTTTCATCATCATCATTACCCCGCCTTTGCTTGTTGCATAGTTCACATGCCCTCCCCAGGGAATTACCTCGTGCACACTGCTCATACAGATGATCTTACCGGCAGCCTTGCTTCGTTCCGGTACCACTCCCCTTCTTATAAATTCTTTTGCTGCTTCCCGGGCGCAAAGAAATTGGCCAGTCAGGTTAATGCCGATCACGGTGTTCCATTGTTCCAGCGTCATGTCCACAAACTTAGAATCGCGCTGCAGACCGGCATTGTTTACCAATATATCAATGGTTCCATATTGCTGAAACATTTCGGCATACATGGCCTTTACTTCCGTTTCATTGCTCACATCGGCATGAATGGCGTAGGCTTCACCACCGGCAGCTGTAATTTCATCAACGGTTAGCTCTGCCACCTCATGTGCATCCACATGATTAATAACCACCTTTGCCCCTGCTTTGGCCAGTTCTAATGCGACACCTTTACCAATACCGCTATCGCCACCGGTAACCAGCGCGACCTGGCCCTGTAATGAGTATGAATTCATAGTGTATGTGTTTTGCGATAAATATAGCAAACGCAAATAAAGGATAAAGACACGATTAAAGGATTCACGGGATTATTTGTCGGAATCAGAATTTGTAAAATTTAAGTATTGGCAGAATTATTCTAAATTGCTGTACAAATATCTAACAGAAGCCTAATGAAATACCTTCACCTCTTCATCCCTTTTTTATTCATTCAATCCATTTTTGCGCAATCAAAATTGCCTGTTATTAAGGCAACTTCTAAAAGTGTGGCTATTAACGATGGCGGCTTTTTGGATAAAAATGTCTGGACACTTTCTCCAAAAGCCAGGCCGGATATTTATACTGCAGACAGAACGAGAAAAACAAAATGGGTAACTTTTTATACCGACATAGATTCTATCAGGGTGAAAGTAAAACCGGGAACAAAATATAACTTTATCATCTTGTTGAACGGCAAGGATTCCTGCTACACCCAAATTGCAAGTGCAATACCTCCGGAAGACAAGCTTAATAACAAGATTTATAAAAACGACACCATCCCTTTTACATTGAC
>DATHLW010000424.1:0-3924 GCA_035487675.1 Mucilaginibacter sp.
AGCATGCATAGCAATATCCTCTTCGTGTGTTACTAAAATAATGGTATTGCCCTTAGCGTGGATATCTTCTATCAGACCCATTATTTCAATAGAGGTTTTGGTATCCAGGTTACCTGTAGGTTCGTCCGCAAGTATGATGGACGGATTATTGATTAATGCACGGGCCACTGCAACACGCTGGCGCTGGCCGCCCGAAAGTTCATTAGGCTTATGATCTATACGGTTTCCTAAACCTACATTTTCCAATGCTTTTTTTGCACGCTCCTGTCTGCCTTCTTTATTGATACCTGCATAAATAAGCGGTAAAGCCACATTATCCAGGGCGGTGTTACGGGGAAGCAAGTTAAACGTTTGGAATACAAAGCCGATCTCGGTATTACGAACTTCGGCCAGTTCATTGTCCGTCATATGACTTACGTCAATACCATTAAGGATATATGTACCTTTTGTTGGGGTATCCAGGCAGCCAAGAATATTCATGAGGGTTGATTTGCCTGATCCTGATGGGCCCATCAGAGCTACGAATTCGCCTTTATTTATGGTTAAGGATACCGATTTTAGTGCATGTATAGTTTCAGCACCGATCACATATTTACGCCCGATATCTTTAATGGTAATTAATGGCTCCATCCGTTTTTCTTTGTTTGACTATAACAGCCTGCGAATTGTTACAGGAAAATATTTTTTAGTCGGCAAGTCAGTAAAGTCCGCATAAGTCCGAAAGATGCTATTTTAAACCAGAAGTTCAACTTTCCGACTTCCGGACTATTTCTCAATCACCTTAGCCACCAAAAAGTAATCCTTATCATGCTTAGGGGCATTCAGCAAAGCTTCCTCATGGGTGATCTCCTGTTTAACCACGTCTTCACGAACCATGTTTATCTCGTTGGTCATATATACCAATGGCTCAATACCGGATGTGTCGATCTCATTCAGTTTGTCCATAAAACCGAGGATCTTGTTCATGTCGGCAATCATCTTTTCCTTTTCGTCTTCAGCCAGCTCCAGTCTTGCCAAATGAGCTACTTTTTCTACGGTTTCTTTATCTATGGTCATTTTCGTCCAGTTTCTGTTTGATCACCTTGTAAACCTCATCTTTCAGCAAATCAGCGTCTTCCACAGTCATATTCGCTGTTTCAATGGGTTTGTGCACAAATATATGACAAATCCCGGGTCTGCTGCCATACACACTTCCACTATCCCACATTACCTTCCATGTATCGAGTGAAGTGATGGGCAAAATAGGTATTTTTAATTCGATAGCCAATCTGAAAGGCCCGTTTTTAAACTCCTGCAATTGCGGCGGGTAATCTTTGGATATAGTTCCTTCCGGGAATATCACCACACTCATCCCCTGCTCCAGGCGTTCGCCGGTTTGTTTAAATGCTTTATAGGATGATATTTTACTATCGCGGTTTACAGGGATATCTATCGATCTGAAAAAAATTCCTAAAAGCGGATTATCCAATAATTCATGCTTGCCCATATAGCAAAAAGTATTTTTCAATGCCGAACTTACTGACATTATATCCAGGTTAGAGGTATGATTGGGGCATACAATGTAAGTTCTTGACCAATCTACGGGCTCCTCCTGCTGTACTTTATAAAAAATACCTGATACCGTCGAACTAAAAGCGGCACACATTTTCCGTAAAATATTCATCGTGTAGTAACGTGAGGGTTTACGCGAAGCATAATAGATAAAGGGCCAGAGCAAATAAAAAATAAAGGCCAGGCTATATCTGTAAAACGTACGATGGATTTTTTTCAAGGTAAGGGTCATCGCTTCCAAAAATAAAAAACCATCATCACAATTTGCAAATCATCTTGTACAATAAACTCCGGGGATAAACTATTGTTCTTCAAACTTTTGCTGCATGATTCGATACACCTCATCTCGCAAACTATCCGCATCATCCGCAGTTAAATGATTTGTTTCGATAGGTTTGTGTACGAAAATATTGCAGATACCAGGTTTGCTGCCGTGCTTTGTCCCGGTATCCCAAAGCATTTTCCAGGTATTCGTTGATGTGACCGGGACTATTGGCACCCCGGCTTCAATGGCTAACCGGAAGGGCCCATTCTTAAACGGATGCAACGTTGGGGGATAATCGTCGCCTATCTTGCCTTCCGGGAAAATGATCATCGTGATACCGTTATGGAGTTTTTCAATTGCTTTCTTAAATGCCCTGAAAGATGACATTTTGCTGTCGCGGTTCACCGGTATATCTACTGTTCTAAAAAACAGGCTGGTAACAATACCCTCAGTCAATTCTTCTTTACCCATAAAGCTGCAATCGCTTTTTACCAGCAAACACATGGCCGAAATATCGAGGTTAGAGGTATGATTAGGACAAATGATATAAGTTTTTGTTCGGTCGATAGGCACTTCGTAAGTAAATTTGTAGAAAATCCCTACGCAGGCAGAGCTTAGAAAGCCCCATAAACGCCGCAGTTTATTCATGTGTTTGTAGTCGGCGGGTTTATGAGAGTAGTACCAGAGAAAGGGATAAAGTGAAAAGTAGAAGAGCGTCACACTGATCACATACAGGTAACTATGCGCTTTCTTCAATATCAATTTCATCGTTATCAAAAATATAAAAATTACTTACTTTCGCGCCATGGAAACTGTTGTTAGTGGTATACGCTCCACTGGTAAGCTGCATTTAGGAAATTATTACGGAGCCATCCAAAACTTCGTGAAAATGCAGCATGAGTATAACTGTTATTTTTTTATTGCCGATCTGCATTCGTTGACGACGCACCCTACCCCATCCGACCTGCATGGTAATGTAAAACAGGTGTTAGTGGAGTATCTTGCTGCGGGCCTCGACCCTGAAAAAGCGACATTATATGTTCAATCGGACGTACCAGAAACTGCCGAATTGTACCTGTATCTGAACATGAATGCTTACGTAGGTGAACTGGAGCGCAGCACCTCGTTTAAAGATAAAATACGTTCTCAGCCGGACAACGTGAATGCTGGTTTGCTCACCTATCCTGTTTTGATGGCAGCCGACATTATCATTCACCGGGCAACCAAAGTACCTGTTGGTAAGGACCAGGAGCAACATCTGGAAATGGCCCGTACTTTTGGTAATCGTTTTAACCGTTTATATAACCACGATTATTTCCCTGAACCCTATGCTTTCAATTTCAGCGAAAACCTGGTAAAAATACCCGGACTTGATGGTAAGGGTAAAATGGGAAAATCGGAAGGCGAAGGCAATGCGGTTTATCTATCCGATTCTCCTGAAACAATCCGTAAAAAGGTAATGAGGGCGGTAACAGACAGTGGCCCGACTGCCGGGAACCAGGAAAAACCCGTTGAGATACAAAACCTGTTCGACCTTATGAAAGTTGTATCAACTGCTGATACTTACGAGCACTTTGATAAATTATACAATAGCTGCCAGATTCGTTATGGTGATCTAAAAAAGCAATTGGCCGAGGATATGATTATTGCTACTGCGCCTATCCGCGAAAAGATAAATGATATCAACCAGGATTCATCTTATTTGCGCCAGGTAGCCCGTCATGGAGCCATCAAGGCACGTGAAAGCGCATCGAAAACTATCCGTGAGGTAAGAGAAATTATCGGGTTCCGTAATTTTTAATGGATCATAGTTGATGGTTCATAGTTCATGGGCTAGCTTATTCGCATTATAGAGAATATTTTGTACATGACTATGAACAATTAACCATGAACTATGAACAAAATATTGATAGTTCATTGTTCATGCTGTATATTAGTCGGACGTAGTTAACTTGGTTTTATACTTCCATGTGAAGAGCTATGAACCATCAACCATAAACCATGAACTAAAGCAAAGCATGCACATAGCTATTGTAGGAAACATCGGCGCCGGGAAAACCACGCTTACTGAATTATTAGCCAAAAACTATGGCTTTGAGCCCCTTTTT
>DATHLW010000425.1:0-2938 GCA_035487675.1 Mucilaginibacter sp.
ATGGTCTGGGACTTTTTTGGTTTAAACCCTGAAAGCCTGCACCAGGTTATGTTTTTAATGAGCGACCGTGGTACGCCTTATGGTTATCGCCACATGCACGGTTATGGTAGTCATACCTATAGCATGGTCAACGGTGACAATGAAAGGTTTTATGTTAAATTTCATTTCAGGACCCAACAGGGTATCAAAAATTTCACAGCAGAGGAAGCCAATCAGATGCGTACCGACCCGGATTACGCGCAAAGAGATCTGTTAACAGCTATTGATAACGGAAACTTCCCTCGCTGGACGATGAATATCCAGGTCATGACAATCGAACAATCAAAAACACACCCGTTTAACCCGTTTGATCTGACCAAAACCTGGAGCCAGAAAGATTATCCGTTAATTGAAGTGGGAACAATTGAATTGAACGAAAACCCGCAAAACTATTTTGCTGAGGTGGAACAAGCAGCATTTGCACCTGCTCACGTAGTTGACGGCATAGGCTACTCTCCTGACAAAATGCTGCAAGGGCGGATATTGTCGTATCCCGATGCACAAAGATACCGTTTAGGTGGAAATTATGAGCAGATTCCGGTAAACCGCTGTCCGTTCATGGTTAGCAATTACCAGAGAGACGGGCAAATGCGCGTGGATGGAAATGGAGGCAAAGGGCCGAATTATTTCCCCAACAGTTTTGACAACATCAAACCGGACGCAAGCTACATTGCGCCTCCCGAAATATTAGATTCCAACATCGCCGATTGGTATGACCGTAATGGTGAAGGAGAAAATGACCATTACACCCAACCGGGTATATTTTTCCGCGAAGTATTGGGAGAAGAGGATAAAAAGCACCTGATCAGCAATGTTGTCGGGGCAATGTCGGGTATAGATGGCCCAAAACGCGACCTGATCGTTAACCGCCAACTATGTCATTTCTTCAGGGCTGATATTCAGTTAGGAATGGCTATTGCGCAAGGCCTGGGCGTAAATGTTGCAGAGCACCATGCTTAACCTGCCAAAAAACAGCCGGCGCATATTGGCTTTTGCAGTTGCCTGCATAGAAGCTCTTGGTGAACTGGAGTTGAGTATCCTCAGGAATTTAAGACTCCCGTGGTGAAATACTCCGGTTGGCCGAAAGCTTTAATAAGCCTGCCCGGTGCATTGATAAACCTATGAATGATAGACATCATTCTACTTCAAACTCATTTTTAAAAAAATAACATCATGTCAGTAACCACATTAAAATCAGTAGCAGGGATCATTATTCCTGACAGTACCATAGCAAATCAGGCAACAGAGCTGTTGCTTGAACACGGTACAGAATTTATTTATAACCACTCGCTGAGGGTATTCTTATTTTCGTCATTAAACGGTAAACGTAACAATTTAAACTACGACGCGGAATTGCTTTATGTGGCATCAGTATTTCACGACCTTGGGCTGGTTCCGCATTACAGTAGTCCGGATCTTCGTTTCGAAGTAGATGGGGCAAATGCAGCACGCGATTTTCTAAAAAGCCACGGTGTGCCGAAAGAACAATTGCAGCTTGTATGGGATACCATTGCACTGCATACCACCATTGGCATAGCAGAACATAAAGAACCGGAAGTAGCGCTCATGTATTCAGGAGTAGGTTTAGACGTAATGGGTGAAGGCTATGAGAACCTTACAGCAGAACACAGAGAGGAAATCATCACAGCATTTCCACGGAATGACTTTAAGAAAAAAATCATTCCGACGTTTTTCTCAGGCTTCGAACATAAAACTGAAACAACTTTTGGCAATATCAAAGCCGATGTATGTGCTTTTATGATCCCCAATTTCCAACGTAAGAACTTCTGCGATTGCATCTTACATTCGCCCTGGTCTGAATAATATGATGGAGGTTTCACACTAAATAATTAAAAACATG
The DNA here is from genome assembly GCA_035487675.1 of Mucilaginibacter sp. Classification (GTDB taxonomy): domain Bacteria; phylum Bacteroidota; class Bacteroidia; order Sphingobacteriales; family Sphingobacteriaceae; genus Mucilaginibacter. Next base: position 1,901 of record DATHLW010000425.1, read on the forward strand.
AAACGGTTATTATTAATACTTGTATCACTCGCCCTGCCATTTTCATTAATGGTAGGTTGCGGACAATCAAGCGATAAAATTGCAGATTTGCAGGCCCGTATAGATAGCTTGCAAAAAGGTCTGGACACCGCGTATAAACCGGGTACCGGGGCCATTATGAATACCATTGTTCAACCTCATCACCTAAAATTATGGTTTGCAGGTCAGCACAAAAACTGGGTGCTGGCCGAGTATGAAAGGCAGGAATTGATGGGCGGATTTGAAAAGGTTCAAAAACTTCACAAGGATAAGCCTGAAGCAACAGCGGTTACCATGATTTTTCCGGCAATGGATGCTATTGAAAAGGCGATAAGGGAAAAAGATGCCAATGCTTTTAAAAATAATTTCGCCATCTTAACCAATACCTGCAACACATGCCACCATAATTTAAAGTATGAATTTAATGTGATAAAGGTCCCGGCTACAAATAGCTTTGATAACCAAAGTTTTTAACAGAATTTTATTTTGAAAAAAACACCCAATGTTTTAATTAAGCATCGGGTGTTTTCATTGCACTGATTAGGTTAATCATTTATAAAATGATACAGGGGATTAAATAAACCCTGCTTTTTTAAGTCTTCCGTGTATTCCCAAAACATTACTCCCGCTAAATCATGCTCCTTTACATACCTGGTCTTATATTTAAATGACCTCACATCATTATAAGTAATAAACGTATGCGTTTTGCTGTTCCACAAATAGGGTACTTTCGCTTTTTTGTCCCAAAACCTATTAAAGCCGTTCTTATTGATGTATGCATTTTCCAAAGAATCATAAGTTAAAGAGAAATGATGACCTGCAGAAGGCTGATACAATCCCCGGTCTTCATCATTTACCATGGTCCAGCCGCGGCCATAAAAAGGTAACCCCATCACGATCTTATTTGCAGGCGCCCCTGCTTTTATAAAATTTTCGATCGCATCAGCGGCGCTAACCCTTACTTGATGACCATATTTGGACTGATAAAGGTTACTTTGATGACCTGTTACTTTATCATTG
>DATHLW010000426.1:0-5924 GCA_035487675.1 Mucilaginibacter sp.
CATGGGGATTGTTCCTGCCCCGGTGTCTGTCAAAAAAGCTTCCGGTGAATTTGTCCTCAGTCAGCAGACTATTTTGCTGGCTGATAGTATCAATAACAAAGCTGTAAACTTCTTTACCGATTACCTGCATAGTAAATTGATGCTGCGCAACGAGGTGAAGGTTAATACTGGTGAAAGTGTAGCCAACAGCATCGTTTTCACAGAAAAAGGAACTGAAAACTTACCTGATCAGGGATACCGTTTAACGATCACCCCACAACAGATCATTGTAGCTGGTAAAGGAGCAGGTTTGTTTTACGGCATACAGACACTGCTACAATTAATTCCTGCCGGTCATAGCGCAGCAATAAAACTGCCTTGTGCTCAGATCGAAGATTATCCGCGTTTTGGTTATCGCGGTTTGATGCTGGATGTGTGCCGTCATTTTTTCTCGGTTGAGTTTGTCAAAAAAACCATCGACCTGATGGCTTATTATAAACTAAATAATTTTCACTGGCATTTAACCGACGACCAGGGATGGCGTATCGAGATAAAAAAATATCCACGTTTGACTGAAATAGGTAGTCAGCGTGCGCAAACGGTAATTGGCAATTATCATGACCGTACCCCGCAGCAGTTCGATAATACACCTTATGGCGGATATTATACACAAGATCAAATACGCGAAGTAGTAAAATACGCCGTAGACAGGTATATCAACGTAGTGCCCGAAATTGAAATGCCGGGCCACTCCATGGCTGCTTTAGCCGCTTATCCTGAATTAAGCTGCGATCCGGGTAAACCTTATAAAGTTTATGAAACATGGGGCGTAGTTCATGACGTATATTGTCCTTCGGATAAAACTTTCAGTTTTCTGGAAGATGTTCTTACCGAAGTAATGGACCTTTTCCCAAGCAAGTACATACACATCGGGGGTGATGAAGTGCCAAAAGATGCCTGGAAGAATTCTGCATTCTGTCAGAAACTCATCAAAAAACTGAAACTGAAAAACGAAGAAGAGCTCCAAAGCTATTTCATTCAGCGTGTAGAGAAATTTGTGAACTCAAAAGGCCGTAGTATAATTGGTTGGGACGAGATATTGGAGGGTGGTTTGTCGCCTAACGCTACTGTGATGAGCTGGCGTGGCGAAGATGGTGGCATTGCAGCAGCAAAGCAAAACCATAATGTGATCATGACGCCGGGCAGTGGTGGGATGTACATTGATCATGCACAAGGTCGTATTGGTGAACCGTTAAGTATCGGAGGATATACGCCTCTGTCAGCTACTTACAGCTATAACCCTACTCCTAATGCCTTGACGCCTGAACAACAAAAATTTATCATGGGCGTTCAGGCAAACCTTTGGACTGAATATGTTGCTACAGACGCCAAAGCTGAATATATGCTTTATCCAAGGTTATTGGCCTTGTCGGAAATAGCTTGGACCCCTTTGGCAAACAAAAACTTTAAGGATTTTTCAGAAACGCGTTTGCCTGGGCAGCTTGCATTCTTAGATAAGAATAATTACGATTATCGTGTTCCGCCCACTATCGGCACCTCACAGGATACGATTATGTTTGGTTCTTCACTAAGCGTGAATTTAAAACCATCGGTAGCCGGAGCAAAAGTGTTTTATACTATTGATAGTTATACCCCGCGTGAAACTGATATAGAATACCATAAACCGATGGCATATGATGTGCCGCAGGATCAATACCGCGATCTGCAGACTATTGTGATCACCCCTTCCGGCAAGCGCAGCCAGGTAACACATACGGTGATATATAATAAAGCACCATTGGCACCTGTGGCTTACCAGGGTAATGCAACAGGTTTAAAATACCAATTTATGCAGGGCACTTTTGATAACACCAATGATTTAACAAAAGCAGCAGTAATTGATAGTGGTATAGCTAAGAGCTTTAATCCCGCCGCCTTGAAAAAGAATAACCCTGGTTTTGGGGTAATATATAACGGTTTTATTCGTATAGATGCTGATGGTTTGTACCAGTTTTCGACACGCTCGGATGACGGATCGGTACTGGTTATTGACGATCAGCCGGTAGTAAACAATGACGGCAAGCATCCTGTAGCAGAGCAGGGTGGCGCAGTGGCTTTACAAAAAGGATATCATAAATTCACTTTAAAGTATTTTGATATCGGCTCTGTAAGTGCACTGAAAGTTTACATGACCATACCCGGTAAACCAAAAGGGGAACTATCACCGGATACATTGTATAATTAGGATTTAAAATGAATTACAGGTTTTATTTATTTACACTGATCGGATGCCTGATGATGGCATGGAGCTGTAATCAGGAAGAAAAGAAAGTTGCAGCACCCCCGACATCGGTAAAAAAACCTGATTTTGTTGATCCCTTCCGTTTTCATAAGCTGATCGAAGTATCCCCAGGTGAAGATTATGACGTATTAAGCTGGGGCAGGGGATCCACAACAATGGGTTCCTATCTGATCTTACACTCAGATTCTTTGGGTAAAAAATATACGACTACCATTGGCGACCTTGACGGTGCGATTGTTGACGTATACAATTCAGATATGGACTTGGACGGTAACCCTGAAATATTGATACAAGCCAAGCCAAAAGACACGTCAAACTATGCTACCATCTATGCCTTTGAATTTAATAATGGCAAAGCCAATAAGCTGGATTTCCCAAAACTAACCAATTCACAGCGCAAGGGTTATCGGGGTAATGATAACTTCTACACTAAAGAAGGAAGATTCATGCGCGAGTTCCCGATCTATGATGGTAACGAAAAAGATGCCAAACCAACCGGGCAAAAGCGTGTGCTGGAATATGGCTTACGAGGGAATAACCTTACAGTAAAACAGCTAAGCAAAGACTCTACAGATAATAAAGCAACCACTACAAAAACGGTTGCAAACACGTCGGAAAAACCTTCCATGTCTGAAAAGAAAGAAACTACATCTACCAAAAAGTCCAAAAAACATACAAGCGAAAAGAAGACTAAGAAAAAGAAGAAAAAGCATCACAAAAAACAAGAAAGTGATGATGATAATAATTAATGCCTGATTAAAGCAATCATCATGAAAATCCTTAAATCAGGAAAAATCATGGTTCACAAATAATTTGCACATTTGCATATCAGCACATTCGCACATCCATAATGCATTTTCTATATCCTGCTTTCCTGTTTGCATTAGTATCGCTGGCCATCCCTGTTATTATACACCTGTTCAATTTTCGCAGGTATCAGAAGGTATATTTCAGTAATGTCCAGTTTTTAAAGGAGATACAGGAGCAACAAGCATCACGTCGAAATCTGAAGGAAAGATTGATCCTTGCCTCAAGATTATTGGCTTTATTATTCCTGGTGTTTGCTTTTGCCCGGCCTTATGTCCCCGGTAAAAATGCAACTAATGCCGGAAAACAGCAGGTTGTCAGCGTCTTTGTGGATAATTCATACTCCATGCAAACCCTTAATAAAGAAGGTACTTTGCTGGATGAGGCTAAGCGCCGTGCAAAAGAAATTGCGTCGGCTTATAGTATCAATGACCGCTTTCAATTGTTAACAGAGGATTTTGAAGGCAAACATCAACGCCTATTAAGTCGGGATGAATTTAATGATGCGGTTGATGCAGTCAAGATCAGCCCGCAGAGCCGTAGTGTGCAGCAGATAACCAGCAGGCAGCAAAGTTTACTGAATACGCAGCCCGGCACTATCCGGTCAGCCTATTTGATATCTGATTTTCAAAAGAACATGACCGATGGTAAGGCTGTCAAAACAGATGATGCTATTCGATATAACCTTGTCCAGTTAAAAGCCAGTGAACTGCCCAATGTTGCTGTAGATTCTGTTTGGTTGCTAACCGCTGTACATCGGCCTAATGAAAGTGAAAAATTGGTAGTTAGACTACATAATTATGCAGGTGAGAAAGCAGAAAAGATACCACTAAAATTATTGATCAACAAGGAGCAAAAAGCCTTAGGCAGTTTTACTATCAACCCGCGATCGATACAGAACGATACCCTGTCTTTTTCAGGACTGCAGAGCGGCTGGCAACGGGCCGAAATTCAATTGCAGGATAACCCGGTAACCTTTGATAACCAATTCTATTTTACTTTTAATGTAAGACAGCAATTGCCGGTTTTACTGATAGATGGTGAAACGCCGAATCCTTTTTTAAAGGCAGTATTTGATACTGACCCGTTTTTCGCAGCAAAAAGAGCAGACGATGGCAATGTAGACTACGCTGGTTTAAGTACTTATCCGCTTGTAGTATTAAGTGATATAAAAACAATTTCAACCGGGCTGGCGCAGCAATTAAGAACCTATGTTTCCAAAGGAGGTACCTTGATCTTTTTCCCGTCTGCTGAAGCTGACCTGGCTAATTATAAGACTTTTCTGCAGCCGATGGGCGCGGCTTACCCGGATAAATTAGTTAAGGAATCCACCAAAGTATTAACAATCAACCTGCGAAACCCGGTTTTTAAAAATATTTTTGAGTCTTATCCGGAAAACCCCGATCTGCCTACTGTAAAAAAATATTACCAACTCAGTTCAACTTCCGGTAAAGGCGAAAACCTGATGGAGATGCCCGGCAAGCAGCCTTTCTGGGTAGGATATCACAGCGGAAGAGGCAAAGTATATGTTTCAGCTGTGGCTTTGAATGATGATTTCAGCAATCTGCAGCGCCATGCATTAATGGTGCCTGTGCTATTCCGCATCGCTTTGTTGAGCGGGCACGACCAGCCATTGTTTTATACGTTAGGTGAGGATGAGAGCATTGAGGTACCTCCCGTACAAACAAGTGAAAAGCAAATAATGAAACTGGTTAAAGGCGAACAATCTATTATTCCTGATGTAAGGCAGCAGGAGGGTAGCACTTTGCTTTATATATCCGACCAGTTACAGGAAACCGGCAATTATGAACTAAAGAAACAAGACAGCACTCTTGCCATATTGGCGTTTAATGATAACCGCAAGGAGTCGGATATGAGTTACTTAAGCAGCGATAATTTAAAGCAGATATTTCCGCAGGCGGCCAATATTTTACAGCCAGGTCAGGGTTCTATAAAGGGGGAAGTATCCGATTTAAATTTTGGCCTGCAATTATGGAAACTTTGTATAATTTTGGCATTGATTTTTCTGGCAGCCGAAATACTGCTGATCAGGTTTTATAAGCCTGAAAGACAGCAACTTTCGACGATGTCGTAGATCAAAGTATTCCATCCTTAAAGCAGCGCTAATGAATTTGCTTATCAAATCTGCAACCATTTCCGATCCGGGTTCGCCCTTTTACCAGCAAGTTGTTGATGTATTGATCGAAAAAGGACAGATCACCAAAATTGCTCCGGCTATTAATTCTGACACCGAAAGCTTTGATGCTAAGGGCAAATATCTCGCCCCTGGTTTCTTTGACCTGAACTGTAACATAGGTGAACTTGGCCTCGAAACCAAAGAGGACCTGCATACCGGGACACAGGCAGCAGCCTCAGGCGGTTTTACCGGCGTTGCACTGATGCCTAATACCCTGCCGCCGGTACATTCAAAGGCAGAAATAGAATACTTAATGAACAGGGCCAAAAGCAACCTGGTGGACGTGTATCCTTTAGGTACTATATCTTATAAAAGAGACGGTAAGGACCTTGCCGAGATGTATGATATGTACCAAAGCGGCGCAAAAGCATTTACAGACGGTAACCGCCCTGTACAGGATGCAGGCCTGATGGAGAGAGCCTTATTATATACCAAAGGTTTTAATGCACTGGTCTTATCTTATCCGGAAGATACCGCTATCGCTGGTAAAGCTAAGGTACACGAAGGTGAAGTAAGTACTTTATTAGGGATGAAAGGTATTCCATCACTTGCTGAAGAACTAATGGTAGCACGAGACCTTTATCTTGCTGAATACACTGAATCAAGGATACATTTTAGTACTATATCAACCGAACGTTC
>DATHLW010000427.1:0-2497 GCA_035487675.1 Mucilaginibacter sp.
GGCGGTTGCCAAAACCCCGGTAGTTGCCGGATGGCAGGTACTGGCTCATCAGGTCGTATCTTGAATCGTACAAGGAAAAGAGGTTGAAATTCCAGCTTTCTTGTTTTGAAATGTGGTACAACGAATGTGCAAGTGTACGGGTCATTTTTTGGATCCCACCGGTGGTACTAAAAGTTTGCAGGCTAAACAGAAATATATTTTTAGGCATGCATCTGAATTTGGAACAAGGCAAATACTTTTGACCAATGTACCTTATTGTTTTTAAAACCTTTTGCAATGCTTTTTGACTTGTCACCTTTGTATAGGCTTTCATCATTAATTTCATTGTTTGTCCGCATCCACTCCTGGAGAGGGAACGTAAACCCCATTTTCGACCTATCCCAGATTTCTTTTGGTAAGATGTCTGAAAAGCTATCGATCAATAGTTTTTTAGGGCGATGCTTATCAAACCTTATCTTAGGGGCGATATTCTCAGACAAGCGGACAAAGTCCTCATCCAAAAAGGGCACCCTTACTTCCAGCCCATGGCTCATACCCATTACATCAGTGTCACGCAGCAATTGATTTTGCATGTAAAGATTTAGTTCGAACCAGGCAGCATCCTTTTCATCATAATTACGCACATAGGGTAATTGCCTGTTGCCAAATAAAACATCTTCAACCTCTTCGACATCGGTATCCAATATCCCGGAGATATCAACCGGCGAATAAAGCCCCCTTAATAATAGATAATCTGCAATTGGGTGATTATAAGTTAAAAAAGCTATTTTTTTATAAGCGTCAGCGGCAGAATAATTGGCTACTTTAAATAACGAAACGGGATATTTTCTGGCAGTTTTAATGTATTTGATCCGGTTAAAAGATGGGTATCCGCCAAATAATTCATCAGCCCCAACACCTGATAATACTGCTTTTAATCCGTCATCATGCGCAAACTTGCTGATACACCAGGTATTGATACCATCGGTGGTGGGCATGTCCATGTCACCAATTATTTGCGGAAAGAAGTCTTCAAAGTCACTTTGTTTTACCAGGTGGCCAAATTTTTCACCTTCAATCTGTTTTAATATCAGGTTTTGATACATGCTTTCATCATATGCCTTTTCATTAAAATAGATCGAAATTGTTTTAAGCTGCGCTTTTTTCTCTCTGTTGGCTAATATAGTGATCAAGCTCGAATCAATACCCCCGCTCAGAAATACGCCAATTGGAGCATCTGCCATTAACTGCCGGCTAACAGCGAATTCAAGTTTTGCTTTTATGGCCTCTTTTGCCTGCCCAGGATCCTCTATACAAACTCTGTCGAAAATAACATGATAAGAATGTATTTCGTAAGTTGTCTTTTTATGATGCCAGCATAAAAACTCACCTTTAGGTAAACTGCGGACATTTTTTAAGGTTGTATAAGGTTCAGGGATATGTCCGTAAGCCAAAAACCTGATTTGCCAATCGGGGTCAGGTTCGCTAACAATTCCAGCGGCTCTTAGTGCCTTTACTTCCGATGCGAAGCTCAACTGCCCGTTTTCGATGTGATAATATAATGGTTTTATACCCGAGCTATCACGAACCAAATAGGTCAAAGACTTTTCCTTGTCATACAAAGCGAACGCAAATATGCCCCTCAGTTTAGAAAATGCGGCAATCCCCCAGAAGATATATGCTGATATGATCACTTCTGTATCGGTACTTGAAGTGAACCGGGCGCCCAGGTTTATCAGTTGTGCCTTTAATTCCAGGTAATTATAGATCTCTCCGTTAAAAGTTATCCACACCCGTTGCTGTATATCAGACATTGGCTGATGACCGTTTGGGCTCAGATCAATTATTGATAATCTTCTATGTCCAAAAGTAAGCCTGGCTTCTTCATCATTAAAAATGCCCTCATCATCTGGCCCTCCGTGCTTTAGTGCCTGGCACATCCGTTTTACTTTTTCGGACCTTTCAGATGTTTCCAAAGAATTTGAAGTTATTCCCGCAATCCGGCACATGGTAATAATAGGGGTATATCCACAGCTTCGCCTCGTAAGTCACATGGTTTTCATGTAACTGATTTATTTTCAGCGATTTGTATAAATATCAATATCGCTTTTATTTGAAATAATGGCGTTAATTTAAAATGCCATTTTATTATAAATAATAAATACTTATAAACATCTTTTTAAAACCTGTCAATTAATGATGCAGATATGTGTATTATTACTGAATAACCCAGGTTTTCAAGGCGTAAAGCCAGCTGCTTTTGTGAGCGGTACGATATAATTTCACCCGTCATGCCCTTTAGCGGGCCGGCTTTCAATATTATTTTTTCACCGGGTAATAAATTCTCTTCGGTGATCTCTAATTCAGCAGCGCTCGTCATCAATAACTTCAGGTCTTCAATTTGCCGGTCAGGCATTGAGGCAATCTTTCCACCAAAATAAATAAAGCGGGTAACCCCTTTTGTCATCAATACCTCCGACAGTTGGTGTTCGTTTATGTGTACAAATAAATAGGACTT
>DATHLW010000428.1:0-2597 GCA_035487675.1 Mucilaginibacter sp.
TTTATTGTGCCCCGCAAGGTCTCTGGAACAGGACCCTTCGTTCCCGGAGAATTGATGTGTGGATGTGCAGATTATAGATGTGCAAATGTGCAGATTAATTTGCAATTATTTGGTATTAATACTAATAAATTTAGCAATCAAAGCTACCCTAAAAACAAAAATGCAGATGCCCTATCAAAGCATCTGCACATCTGTAATCTGCACATTCGCACATTAAAGTTTTATTTCCTCATCCTTAGATGAGAAGAAGTGAAACTCGGTGATCTGGTAGGCCGGGTTGCTTTTTACTTTGATCCACTGACCATATTTGAAGAACCATTTCATCTGGCGGTTGATCCATCCTTGTTTAATATAGGCCTCAATATACGGATGGACAGTAAGGGTAATACTTTTTTCGTTCTGTTCAACCAGGATATAGTTGAAGTTGTTTTCAATATCGTCCAGTAGCAGGATGGTAGGCCTTATAGTGCCTGTACCATGACAGGTAGGGCAAACCTCGCTGGTTACTATATTCATCTCGGGCCGCACGCGCTGACGGGTGATCTGCACCAATCCAAACTTGCTTGGCGGCAGTATGGTATGCTTTGCCCTGTCATGCGACATCTCGTTCCTCAGAAAATCAAAAAGATCTTTGCGGTTGTTCGGCTTGTGCATATCGATAAAGTCGATCACCACAATACCACCCATATCGCGCAGGCGCAATTGCCGTGCTATTTCGCGGGCAGCCTCTTTATTCACCTGGAAAGCATTCTCTTCCTGGTTCTCTTTACTGGCTGTACGGTTACCGCTGTTTACGTCTATCACGTGCAACGCTTCGGTATGCTCTATTACAAGATATGCCCCGCCGGCTAAGTTTACCGTTTTCCCAAACGCGCCTTTGATCTGTTTATCTACTCCGTAATACTCGAATATAGGATCCTTGTGCTTATGCAGGCGGACTATATTTTCCAGCTCGGGAGATATCTGGTGCACATAAGTTCGTATCTCCTCGTAAATGGAGTTGTCATTTACATAGATATGCTGAAAATCAGGGTTGAGGATATCGCGCAGTAACGTCGAGGTACGGTCGATCTCGCCTAACGCTTTTTTAGCAGGCTCAATAGATGGCAAACGGGTAATGAATGTTTCCCATTTCGAGATCAGGTCAAGCAGGTCTGATTGCATCTCGGTTACACCCTTACCCTCTGATACGGTACGGATGATCACCCCAAAATGCTTTGGCTTAATGCTCTCTATGATCTTACGCAGCCGGTTGCGCTCGGTATTGCTCTTGATCTTTTTTGAGATAGAGATGGCCTCTGAAAAAGGCACCAAAACAACGTACCGCCCTGCTATTGACAGGTCGGAACTGAGGCGTGGCCCTTTGGTTGATATAGGCTCCTTGGCAATTTGTACCGGGATGAGCTGATTTTTGGTTAATACTTCCGATATCTTACCGGACTTATTAATATCAGCCTCTAGTTTAAAATTGTCCAGCAACTTCGATTGGTAACCGCCACCGCGTACTTGTTTGGCCAGCTTTAACAGGCTTTGCACCTGTGGGCCAAGGTCCAGGTAATGCAAAAAAGCATCCTTCTCGTATCCCACGTCAACAAAAGCAGCATTTAAACCCGGCATTATTTTTTTGATCCTGCCCAGGTAAATGTCACCAACAGTATAATTGTTAGTAACCTGCTCTTTATGAAGTTCTACAAGTTGTTTATCCTGTAATAGCGCAATGGTAGCCCCGTTCGGGGTTGAATCGATAATTAATTCTTTTATCAACTGCTACTCCATTTCTTAAAGCGACATAAATCAGCCACTTATTATAAGAGATAAAACAATAACAAACATAGTTAAATGGTTGATTGAGTTAGAATAAGTCGATTGAGTTATTATTTTGTTATGATAACTCAATCAACCACTCACTTAACCAACCAAAAACTTACTTCTTCTTATGTCTGTTCTTTCTTAAACGTTTTTTACGTTTATGAGTAGCCATTTTGTGTCTTTTACGTTTTTTACCGCTTGGCATAATGATAATTTTTTAAATGAGCGTTTTTAGTTTTGTAATTCCTTTATGTACTGGTCGATCTTCTGTCTTACAACAGGTTCAGCAACCATGTTTTTGCATTTTTGATAAGCTGCAATTGCTTCTTTTTTCATGCCCAATTGCTTGTAGCTCTCCGCCAGGTAAAAATTTGGCTCAACTTCGTCCTTTTGGGCAATCATATTTTTAAACCTGGCCACCGCCTTTTCAAACTGCCCGGATTTCATTGCGAACAGTCCGAGGTTCAGGTTGGCATTCCGGTTGTTCGGATCATGCTTTACCACATCAAGCAACAGCATAATGCCCTGCATCGGCGAACCGCCGTTAGGGTCAGTAATGCCCAGGCTTGTCTGATTAACGTAAGCTATACCCAAACCCGTTTTTGCATCCAGGTTATCTGGCTTCAGTTTCACCGCATTTTTGTAGGCATCAATTGCATTCTCAACAAAAGCCGGCTGTACTGTGGTATCAGTGGCATTTTTGTACGCATCATTAAAATGATTGCCTGCATTCATCCAGTTCTCAAAGGTATTCTCTTTTCGAGCTACTGACTGGTAGTAGAATGCTG
>DATHLW010000429.1:0-3308 GCA_035487675.1 Mucilaginibacter sp.
AAAAGCAGTTTACAACCCGTAGGGCCGTCTTCCTGCACGCGGCATGGCTGGTTCAGGCTTCCGCCCATTGACCAATATTCCTTACTGCTGCCTCCCGTAGGAGTCTGGTCCGTGTCTCAGTACCAGTGTGGGGGGTCATCCTCTCAGATCCCCTAAACATCGTAGCCTTGGTAAGCCGTTACCTTACCAACTAGCTAATGTTCCGCATGCCCATCTTTATCCTATAAATATTTGATTATAATATGATGCCATATCATAATGTTATGCGGGCTTAATCTCTCTTTCGAGAGGCTATCCCCCTGATAAAGGTAGGTTACATACGTGTTACGCACCCGTGCGCCACTCTCATTAGGAGCAAGCTCCCAAATCCCGTCCGACTTGCATGTATTAGGCCTGCCGCTAGCGTTCATCCTGAGCCAGGATCAAACTCTCCATTGTATAATGTTTTGTTTGATTACTGACCCTATTTGCTCAATAGAATCATTTTATAATCTGTATTTAGTAATCAGTTAACCGGTGATCGATGATCAGTTGCCTAATCTCTAATCTCTGGTCGCTAATCACTATTTTGTATCTTTATACAGTATTACGCCTATACTATCTCGCTTTATAAAAAGAATTGTAATTGACTCGGTCCGGAGACCTCATCAATCCGCTGCATCTCATAATTATTATTTCGCCTTCTAAAGAACTTTGTCTCCTTGCCTCGCGGTTCGGATTTATAATTTATCGCTTTTAAACGATCAATCTTTCTTGTTAGTTTACCAGGAATCGCTCCTGGTATTTTGCTCTGTTGAAGAGCCCCGTTCGTTTTGGGACTGCAAAGGTAAGAACCTTTTTCTTATCTGCAAGAATTATTTTTTTATTTTAATTTTTGCGTTTTAATCAACCTCAGAGAACAATCCGCTTCCTCATTTGCGGGCTGCAAAGGTAAGCAGATTTTTGACTTGCGCAAACACTTGCCAAAGAAAAAGTGAAGGTGTATAGATAACACTTTGCAAATCAGTCTGAAAAAAATCATATTGGGTTATAGTTGATGGTTCATAGTTTATAGCCAGTTTTAATGACTATATATTATACTATATCCAGCCTTTAATCGTACTCCTATATATACGTTGTGAATGATCAGTAGTGAATGGCGTTTATTTTTACTCAAAATTCAAACCCCATCACTTAAAACTTAATAACAAAAATAGTGAAGGCAAAGCTGCCATGAACTATGAACCATTATCTATGAACTAAAAAGCGTTAAAAGATGTTAAATAAAGACCTATGCTATATATAAGTAGATTCAAGCCGTATATATTCGCTGATAAATAAATAATTGACTGATTTATAATATTACCGTATCTTTGCAAAATGTTTAAAAAACAGCGCACTACACTATCCATCCTACTGATATTGTTCATTTTAGCCTCCGTAAGCTGTAAAAGCAAGTTCGAAAAGCTAAAAGCGAGCAATGACAATGCAAAAAAATACCAGGCTGCGTTGGCCCTTTATAATAAAAAGAAATATAGTAAGGCACTTGAACTGTTCGAAACACTTGTACAGCGTTATCGCGGACAGGCACAGGCTGAAGACCTATACTATTATTATGCGTATGCTAATTATAACCTGAAGGATTATACTTCGGCCAGATATCACTTCAAAACATTTGCGGATACCTATCCGCAGAGTGTAAGAGCGGAAGAGTGCCGTTTTATGGAGGCTTACTGTTATTACCTGGACTCCCCTATCTTTTCGCTTGACCAGGAAAATACAACCAAAGCTATTGAGACTTTACAGTTGTTCATTAACCTGTATCCAAAAAGCGAACGTGTAGCTGAAGCAGGAAAACTGATACAGAACCTGCGTGATAAACTGGAAAAGAAATCGTATGAAAATTCCAAGCTGTATTTAACTATTGGCGATTACAATTCGGCAGTGATAGCATTTAGCAATACCTTGCGTGATTATCCTGATACTAAATATGCTGAAGAAGTAGATTTTTTAACTATTAAAGCGCAATATTTATATGCTACGCACAGCAGGGTTTATACCCAGGTGGATCGCTTTAACCAAGCTATTTCGTATGAGCAGCAATTTGCTGAGAAATACCCAACCAGTAAATTCCTGAAAGATGCACAATCCTACAAAAAGGATAGTGAATCAGGCGCAGCAAGCGCTAAAAGGCAATTGGAAGAGGAAGCTAATGATATAAAATACCTGCGCAGGTTTTCTAAAAAGGATACCGTAAAAAGCCAGACTCCATCAGAAAAAGTGGATACCAACAAGAAAATAACAAATTAAAAGAATTGATATGAGCAATATTGTAAATAAACCAACTGTAGCAAGCAGCACCGTGACCCGTGATTTGCGCGATCTGGATATAAAGACAGATAATATTTATGAGTCAATCGTAATTATGGCAAAAAGGGCCAACCAGATATCAAACAATGTAAAGGAAGAATTGCACCAAAAGCTTTCTGAATTTGCTTCGTCAAATGATAACCTGGAAGAAATATTTGAAAACCGTGAGCAGATAGAAATATCTAAACACTACGAAAAATTACCTAAACCATCATTGGTAGCAGTTCAGGAATTTTTGGAAGATAAGATATACTACCGCAACCCTGCAAAAGAACAACAATAAGCTTCAAAAGGTTTAGATATATAAAAACTCCCCAAATGGGGAGTTTTTTGTTATTTTTACTTTCTTAACTCCTCTATACCGGGGATTGAGCTTTATGCTTCAGAATAAAAAAATTGTTTTAGGTATTTGCGGCAGCATAGCAGCCTATAAATCTGCTTCGCTCATTCGTCAGCTTGTTAAAGCAGGGGCCGATGTACAGGTAGTGATGACCCCGGATGCTACCAATTTTATCACCCCCTTAACACTATCTACCCTTTCAAAAAAACCTGTGTTGGTTGAATACTCCGACCCGGAGACGGGTGAATGGAACAATCATGTGGAACTGGGCCTGTGGGCTGACCTGTTACTGGTAGCACCCGCAAGCGCCAATACAATCGCAAAAATGGCGAATGGGCAGAGTGATAATTTGCTTACAGCAGTTTATCTGTCAGCCAAATGCCCGGTATACTTTGCACCGGCTATGGACCTTGATATGTGGAAGCATCCAGCTACACAGCAAAACATTCAGCAACTGCAGAGCTATGGTAACATTCTGATCCCACCGGGCAATGGTGAATTGGCCAGTGGTTTATATGGTGAAGGCCGTATGGCAGAGCCTGAAGAGATCGTCGATTTTTTGACGTCAGAAATAAAAAAAAAGCTTCCTTTAGTTAATCAAAGAATATTAGTTACGGCC
>DATHLW010000430.1:0-2340 GCA_035487675.1 Mucilaginibacter sp.
ATAAAAAAGCTAATAACGCGCAGCTTATCAGGAATTTAGGGGTGATATGCATCTATTTTTATTAATGTATAAGCTACAGGTCGAATTTAATGCCTTGTGCCAGTGGTAATTTAGTTGAATAATTGATCGTATTGGTTTGTCTTCTCATATAAACCTTCCAGGCATCAGACCCCGATTCGCGGCCACCTCCTGTTTCCTTCTCACCGCCAAAAGCGCCGCCTATTTCAGCACCAGAGGTACCAATGTTTACATTGGCAATTCCACAGTCAGAACCGGCAAATGATAAAAATTGTTCTGCCTCGCGCAAATTATTCGTCATAATAGCTGATGAAAGCCCCTGAGGAACTGCATTTTGCATTTCAATCGCCTCGTCTAATGAACTGTATTTTATTAAATAAAGTATTGGCGCAAAAGTTTCATGCTGAACTATTTTATAATGATTCCCCACCTCAGCTATGCACGGCTTCACATAACAACCTGATGCATACTCTGCACCCTCAAGTTTGCCGCCCTCTACTACAAACTTACCGCCCTCGGATTTGCATTTTTCAATGGAATCCAGGTATAGTTTTACAGCATCGCTGTCAATAAGCGGCCCCATGTGGTTATGTTCATCCAACGGATTGCCAATACGTATTTGCTTGTATGCATTTACCAGCTTTTGTTTGAACTGATCATAAACACTCTCATGAATAATAAGCCTGCGCGTAGAAGTGCAACGTTGACCGGCAGTACCTACCGCGCCAAAAACTGCTCCTACAAGCACGGTATCCAAATCAGCATGCTGACTCACAATGATGGCATTATTGCCGCCAAGCTCTAATAAACTTCTGCCTAATCTGGCTCCAACTGCTGCTCCTACTGCTTTACCCATACGGGTTGAACCTGTTGCAGAAACTAAAGGCACCCTGGTATCATTCGACATTAATTCGCCTACAACCCTGTCGCCAATTACCAAACAGGACACACCTTCAGGCACGTCATTTTTCGCAAATACCTCCTGTGCAATATGCTGACATGCAATAGCTGTTAAAGGTGTTTTTTCAGATGGCTTCCAAACGCACACATCGCCGCATACCCAGGCGAGCATGGCGTTCCAGCTCCAAACCGCCACCGGGAAGTTAAATGCAGATATAACGCCCACTATCCCAAGCGGGTGATATTGCTCATACATACGGTGCTCAGACCTTTCGGATTGCATGGTAAGGCCATATAGCTGCCTGCTCAAACCAACTGCAAAATCGCAGATGTCGATCATTTCCTGCACCTCTCCATAACCTTCCTGCAGGCTTTTACCCATTTCGTAAGACACTAGCGCTCCTAATTCTTGTTTTTTGGCACGCAATGCGTCGCCCATCTGGCGTACTATTTCGCCACGTTTTGGGGCAGGTACGCTACGCCATATTTTAAATGCCTCAGTCGCCTTGGCAATCACTTTGTTATAATCGTCTTCTGTGGCCAGGTTAACCGAAGCTATCTTTTTACCATCCACAGGTGAAACAATAGTTTTAATATTGGCACCGGCACTGCTACCCCAATGGCTGCCAGTACTATAGGCATCATTATTGTCGTTTATATGTAAATGGTTTAGAATCTCTGAAATATTAAAGTTCATAATCGTAAATTTGTCAAAGGTAAAATCTTTAAGGCAATTTATTTCAACTCATCTTTTGCCAGGTTAACAACGCTAAAATGTTTTTCATTTACTATCAGGCACTTGTAAAAGACCTTGTTAAGAATGTTTGAATGTTGAAAACTTGATACTATAAGGGATATTTACTTATTGTAATTTGATCTCAGCAAAGGCTAATTAGACCTAAATTCCCGATGACGTCGGGACAAGATTAATGGCAGCTGGCGTTCTGAAAAATATATTGAATGGAAGAAGAATTTGAATTTGGATTCAACGAGGACCCCAAGTTCTCAGTTGAGCGTTACGAAGAAATGATTCGTAATCATGATCAGTATTTTTTTGATGCGCAGGCGTTTGAGAACATTATCGACTACTACATCGAAAAGAATGATCCGGCGAAAGCCCTTCAGGTGGTGGACTATGCATGTAATCAACATCCATTTGCCGCCGTATTTTTAATCAAGCAAGCCCAGCTTTTTGTCGTCACCAACCGTGTCAGCGATGCTTTTGTATCGCTGGAGAAAGCGGCCATGCTCGAAGCTTCGGATGCGGATATCTACATTATCCGCGGCAATCTGTATGAGAACATGGAGAGGTACTCAGAAGCTTTGGAGAACTACGAAAAAGCGCTTGAGCTTGCAGATGAAACGGATGAAATTTTGCTGCACATATCCTATGTGTATCAAAATATGGGCGACTATGATACC
>DATHLW010000431.1:0-3889 GCA_035487675.1 Mucilaginibacter sp.
TTAACTATTTATACTTCAACTTATAAACCAGGATAATACTGGCGAATACAAAGGTGATGACATTTGCTACCGCTACCGGCAAGCTATGGCTCATAACCCCATACATCAGCCATAAAAAAGTGCCTGCGGTAAACAACGCATACATGTATAAAGAAATCCCCGAAGTATTTTTAGTTTGTATGGTTTTGATGGCCTGAGGTAAAAAGGAAACAGTAGTGCCGAAGGCAGCTAAATAGCCAATGATATCGGTATAAGTAAGGCTCTTCATAAGATATTTTTTTGTAGTGATTTCTTTAACAATTACCCGAATGAATAGCTTTTTAGATCAATTACAACTTTTATTAATCGAGCCCTTCCAGTTTAATTATTTTTTTCTTTCCTAATACACTATTCTTATAGCTATAGTTAAAGTAAATAACTAACCCTATCAACAGCCAAATTATAAACCGGAGCCAATTTGTTGTACCCAATTCAGTCATAAGGTAAAAACAAGAGATCAACCCAAGCACAGGTATCAAAGAGTAACTTCTTATAAAACCAGAAATAGTGATCACCAAAACAAGCAGGCAGAATGCAAAATAGGGGACCCGCTCACCTAGTACCTGTATTTTAGTCAGTTTTGGATGAGCCGGGTCAATCAATCCAAAGAAATTTTTAAAGAAACCCGGAAACTGTATTTGTATAAAAATAATTGAAACAATTAAAATTAAGGGAATAAGATACTTGCCGTTAATGTATGGAACCCGGAACTTACCTTCATGCTTTTCTGTTCGCGGTAATATTAAAATTCCTCCACAAACCAACACAAACGCAAATAAAGTCCCTATGCTACATAAATCGGTTACTATAGCTGAATCCAGGAACAGCGCCGGAATACCTACTACCAGCCCCGTAATTATTGTAGCAAAAGATGGTGTATGAAACTTAGGATGTAGCCTTGAAAATCTTGGTGGCAAAAGCCCATCGCGACTCATGCTCATCCAGATACGAGGTTGGCCTATTTGAAATACCAATAATACCGAAGTAGTTGCAACAACTGCACTTAATGCAATAATACCCCCAAATATGTTTAATCCTCTTGCATTAAATGCATTTGCTAAAAAATCGCTTGTATTTAGTTTTGAATAGTTAACCATGCCTGTAAGCACAAGTGCTACCAAAATATATAATATAGTACAAATAATCAGTGAATAAAACATGCCTCTTGGTAAATCCCTTTGTGGATTTTTACATTCTTCGGCAGTTGTTGAAATAGCATCAAACCCTATGTATGCAAAGAAAACAGCAGAAACACCCTTCATTACCCCGGAAAACTTATTTGGTAAAAAAGGCACCCAGTTTGAAGGGTTTACGTAATAAAACCCGACAGCTATTACAGCAGCAACTACCAATAACTTAAATAATACCATTAGGTTACTGGCACGTCTCGACTCTTTTATACCAATATACACCAGGTAGGTAATAAAAGCTGTAATAGCCAATGCCGGAAGATTAAAAATAAAGGGCATTGGACCTATGTGTGGTGCATTGATCCAGACATCATGCATACTCAAAAAATCTGCCGCACCAACAGTGTCGTGATTGGCTATTTTCTCGAGATATTGTGAGTTTCCATTTTTAGCTTCAAAAAAGCTTGTGCTAAGAAAGTCGGGAATATGTAAGCCAATATTGTGTAAAAAGCTTGTAAGGTTACCAGACCATGAAATTGCTACCGTAATGTTTCCGACAGCATATTCCATCACCAGATCCCAGCCGATTATCCACGCAATGATCTCACCAAAGGCTGCGTAAGAGTAGGTATATGCGCTACCTGACATTGGAATTCGCGAAGCAAATTCGGCGTAGCAAAGCGCCGAAAAACCACATGCCACAGAACAAATAATAAATAAAAAAATAACACCTGGCCCGCCATCAAAACAAGCTTTTCCGACCGTGCTGAAAATACCGGCGCCTATTACTGCTGCTATGCCCAGTGCGGTAAGGTCACGTACACTTAAGACTTTGTTTAATGATATTCCATGACCGTCATCAAGGCCGGAATTGGCGTCTGCAACTATTTTTCCTATTGACTTTTTACGGAATATATCTTTCGGCATCCAGTTTAAATGTTAGACCAAGCCCAAACATAACTATTTTTTCGCATTGAATTAAATGGCATATTCTATTAACTTGCGCCCATGAAATCGAATATAAATGAGGTATTACGCAATATAAAATGGCTGATCATTCCTTATTTAGTGATTTTATGCATTTGCCTGGTGATCAAACTAATCTACTCACGCGAGGATATCTATTTTACGGTAAACGGAATAAACAGCTCAGTTGCTGATTTTTTGGCACCGTTTGTTACAGATTTAGGTAATGGATGGACAGCAGTGGCATTGTCGTTAATATTAATGTTATTCAGTTATCGTAAAGGACTTTTGATAGCAAGCAGCTTTGCAGTTACTTCAATATTAGGTGCGCAGGTAGTAAAATTTATTGTTGATGCACCGCGTCCTAAATTGTATTTTAAAGATCAGCTGAGCCGGATACATTTTGTAAAAGGAGTTGATGTATTAACGACCCATAGTTTTCCATCCGGACATACTATAACGGCATTCTCCGCGGCGGTTGTTCTTACTTACTTGAGTAAAAACAGCCGCTGGGGAATACTTTATTTGATACTTGCCATATTAGTAGGCTATTCGCGTATGTATTTAAGCGAACATTTTTTTGAGGATGTTACTGCCGGCTCAATAATTGGTGTGGTCATTACGGTTATCTGGCTTTATTGGCTGGATAATAAGGCGTTTATTCAATCGCCCAGGTGGCAGCGTGGATTACTTAATTAAACGAGCTGGTTGCTGGCTCTTTTCCTGAATATCATCCAGCCTATTAAACCGAGGATCAATACACCGCCGCCAATCTCAAAGATCAAGTTGGTATTTACACTTTTAGACGGAGCGGTTTGTGTATACTGGTCATTTCGCTGCAATTCAGGCGAAAGCTTGATCGAACTAAAAAACGCCTTGGATTCACCTTTTATAAAATCCTTACGTGCTTCCGGATAACCATACTCAAAGGTATATGTCGCCTCCTGCGTGTACAATATAATGAAATTCCTGTATTGGTTATCCCCATTCGGATCTTTCATGAATAAGGTAAATGCCTTGGCTTTTAATGTCCCAATAGTCGTATCACGCACATACTGCGTACTCCCAGTGCCACTTTGTGTCTGTATGCCTTGTATGTATTTTTTTAGTACCGCGTTAAGGTCTTTCTCTTTTTTTAAAGGCAGGTTACCTTTTGCATTGGGTTCCCTGATAGCGATCATATAACCCAAATCGGTATTTGCCGAAAATATCTTTTGGCCTAAAGTGTCTTTTTTACTGTATGCAGCAGGAAATGAAACGGTTACAAGGCTGTCAACTTTTACTGCTTTGGATTTCTGG
This sequence comes from Mucilaginibacter sp., assembly GCA_035487675.1. GTDB lineage: Bacteria > Bacteroidota > Bacteroidia > Sphingobacteriales > Sphingobacteriaceae > Mucilaginibacter. The sequence continues at coordinate 3,435 of DATHLW010000431.1, forward strand.
CCATATGCGGCATCTACCAGAAACAGTATACTGAATATTATTATTAGCTTCTTCATATTACTTAATAAACTCTTCTGAACGCTAATAGTTTAAACTTTATTACAATAAGGAATATGAATTGCATTGTAATTTGTTGATAATAAGTGTTTTATATGGTAAAATATATTTGCATTTTACACTTATGAGACAATGGAAATGCATTTTGAAATGGGAGATTAATATGCAAACTGATTGAAAGTAACTTTTTGTATGTATAAAATTGGGTTGAATAAAATTGCATTGATTTTCAGTGCTTTGTTCTCTTTTGTAATTAAAACATGATTATACGTTATAACATTTTCTGCTTAAATTCGTATACTTGCCAATAAATAATTACTTAAATCTTATTACAAAAATGAAAACACTTAAGACTCTGGTCATACTGACCCTTGCTATTTCCGTAACCACTTTAAATT
>DATHLW010000432.1:0-2740 GCA_035487675.1 Mucilaginibacter sp.
CTTAAAAATCATGATACGTTTCCTTCCCTGCATTGCATTGTATGTTGCAAATTCATTATTTGGCGGAGCAAAGGGATCAAGCAAACCAATACCCATAATTGAAGGACAGGTAACGTTTGACGCAAAATTTTTACCGTCAAAATAATCCAGGTTGCTCAGTACTTTCTCCATCGTCAAACCCGGCTGAGTGGCGACGTATTTTTTAAAGCTGCTTATCGGCCAGTCTACCTCGCCTACCATGCCCCGTATATCGCATAGGATCGGGTTCTGTGCCGAGCATAGATTTACTCGTTTATCTAAACCCGCAATCACTATGGCCAGGTATCCGCCCATACTACCGCCGGTTGCCAATATATTATCATGCCTTAAATTAGGTTGGCTGTAGATAAAGTCGATACAACGGATGCAATCCATAATCACACCCCGCATCACATACTTCTCTTTGTTTTCAACCCGGTAAGAGAGAAATTCATCCCTGCGGGTATCTATCTCGCCACGGCTGGTACCTTGCCCGCGTGTGTTTATCGTAAGGATGGCAAGGTCCTGATCCATACCAACGATTGGTGAAAGGTCGACCTGGTAACCCGGCAAACCCAACAGTACAGAAAATTTCCTGTTTTTATTTTTGGTACGAGGAACAGTCATGTAGCCTTTGATGAGGTAATTATCCAGCGAGCGCATTTGCACCTCATACACATCCCGGTTTTCCGTATTCATTTTTGGCAGCGGAGTAACTTTAAAATCAGGCTTTACTTTGGCGAGTTCGTCTTTTGTCTTTTGCCAGAACTCATCAAAATCAGCAGGTTTTGGATAAGCAGACTGTATTTCTTTTGGCCTGATACCAAATGCACGCCGTGTGGTATCATCATAATCACTTACATTGATCATGAAATTGATCTTGTAAAAACCGCTTGCCAGGTCGGGAATACTGAAATCATAACTTTCAGAACTATTTCTTCCAATCTTAACATCAATTTTCTTTGAGGATATTTTCTCACCCTTTTCAGTAGTAACCAGGTAAGAAACCGAACCTGCCTGTTCATTATCCATCGTGTTTTTTACCGAAAAGGTAAAGGATGCTGTTCCGCTGAAAATACCTTCGCTATCGTGTATCTTAACATCGGTACTCACCTCTCCTGCTGTACGTGCTTTTGCAACAGCCTTTTGAAAAATCAGTACGGAAAGCAGCCCGCAAACGATAATTAAAACTCTACCCATTTTCACTGTCAATATTTTTATTTTTAAGAAAGTATTTAAAATTAAAGTATATCCTGTTAGGTCGTCGGTTTATTTATAAGAAAATTTGATTTCCGTATATAATGATTCAAAGGCTCCTCTATGAACTTGAATAATAATATAGAAATGCAGTTTAATACGATAAAAGCATACAAGAGGTTCAAACTATCACTTTCAAACGGCGAATGCCACTCGAAGCCCCATTTATCATACAATGCAAACACCTGATCGTTGAGCCAGTTGAATGTATGGTGGATCATATTATGCATATAGCCCAAATGCACCAGGTAAAATATGTAGGAGCTTTTACCCAATAGCTCCACAAAAGGATTTGCCAGTACTTTTTTCATGTGGCTGCTCTCGGTGATCAGTCCGTAAAAGAAAGTGGCAATACATATTGGTAACAAATAGTTGTTGGTGATGATGCCGAACGGATTGTGTAAACCTGCGGACCATCCAATCGGGATGGTTAACCTTGACATAATGGCTACACAAGCAAAAATTCCCACAAAACCAATATAAGTAAACCGAATCTTATTTGCACGTTCCAATCCGTGCTTGCGGACGTACAAGGCCAGCTTGATACCTATAAAAAACTCAAAGCATCGCCCGAAATAGGTATACAGCATCATAAAGGTAAAATTGCCAAAGAAACCGTACCAGTCCACATTGCGGAATATCAGTACCATTAAAAAGCCAAAACCTGTAAGTGCCAGTATCTGCAAATAAAACTTGTTGTATTTTTTTGCAATGAAGAATACAATCGGCGCCGAGAAATAGAAACATTCTTCTACTGTGAGCGACCACCCCTGTCCTATGCCTGTAAAATTCAGATCGTAAAAGAAGCCGCGCACAAAGGTGATGTGCATAAAGAAAAGGCCAATTGCACTTGGGAATTTACCGACTATAACCGGCTCGCGGGTAAAAAAATAGTAAATAAACGCACCTCCCGTCAGCAAAAAATACATCGGGTAAATACGCGCAACGCGGTTTTTGAGGTATTGCTTGAACCAGTCGCTGGTTAGCTGAAAATTATCAAAATATCTGAAAGCGATCAGAAAGCCCGAAAGCACAAAGAAGATGGTTACCCCGATATGAAATTCGTTAAAAAAACGCTGAAAAGCATGCGGCATGCCGCCGTCAAAAACATAAGCATAATGCGAAATAAATACAAGGTAGGCAGCAAGTGCGCGTACCCCCGTTAAGGCCGGAATATAATTTTTCAGGTCTATGCGTGACAAAACTTTTTTTATTGACTTTTAACGAAGCTGTATGCCCCAAAGTTTTGATAAGTTGCTAAATTAAAGCAATATTACGAATTTATATAAAGGCCGAACCCTGTATAATTCCGCGATCAGCAATAGTCTTATCGATATAGTGCTGAATCTCAGACTTCTTTAATCCCCAGTTGGGTGCAATAAGTAATTCCATGTCAGACAAACCGAACAAACGCTGTATCACTACATCCGGACGAACGAGCGGAAGTAATTCGCATAAAAAATCG
>DATHLW010000433.1:0-12681 GCA_035487675.1 Mucilaginibacter sp.
AGCTTGCGCACGATGATGGGTACCGTGATTGATCACATGCCCCAAAATATCAATTAGTTTATTTTTAAACCCGTCGCCTCTTAAGCTTTTGTAACTTATCAATCGTTCAAAATCACTGTTATTTAACTTTTCCAGAAAGACGACCCACTTCCGATGATTGTCATTGATCATTTCCTCAAAAGTGTCTGCCTTCCAGTCAGGCCACAATGTACTGCCAATAGCGGGTTCGCCCTTGCACCTGTTCATCCATATCTGTTGTGCAGCGAGCATATGCGCCATTAATTGTTCGGCTTTTTCAGGCTCTTTTGTTTGCTGTATAGCAGAAACTATAAGCAGGTTTGCATAGCGGTCGTAGTTAAATAACCTGGTAAAATAAGCTTTCATGATTCAAATATAACTAACTGAACAAATCGTACGACCTTCTAAATTGTTATCAACAAATCTTAACAATAACGTAATCTAATAGTCACTATAACATTATATGCAGATGTTACTTTTACTATCAGAAAAATCAATTTGTCATGAAATTCATTTCAAGCCTTTTCAGAAGTTTGCGTGAATGGATGATCTTAAAAAGTATGAGATCAACGTTTATTCACTAAACTATTTTATTGGTTTTACTTTTCTATTATCCAATTATATTGTACAATTTGGGATTCATATTATTGTCTGCTATTAACAGTACTCCAAACTGTTTAATGGCAGGTAGTCCTGTTTATGGATCAATAACTTATGGATCATTTGAATAAATCACTTTTCGGGAAAGATTTTAAGTGGGGTGTATCAACAGCTGCGTTCCAGATAGAGGGAGCTTCTGATGCAGATGGTAAAGGCATATCCATTTGGGATGCCTTTACAGCTAAAAAAGGCAAAGTTCGCAATGGCCACAAAGCTGATATAGCCTGCGATTTTTATAATAATTATGAAACAGATATAGACCTGGTCAAACAGCTAAATATCCCAAACTTTAGATTTTCCATATCGTGGACACGCATATTACCCAATGGAACGGGTGAAGTAAACAAAGCAGGAATAGATTATTATAACCGTGTAATTGATTATTGCATTGCACAGGGAATTGATCCCTGGGTTACTGTTTACCATTGGGACTTACCGCAGGTTTTGGAGGATAAAGGCGGCTGGACCAATCGGGCTGTTGTTGAATGGTTTACCGACTTCGCAGCTGTTTGTGCGAAACATTTTGGTAGCCGCGTAAAATACTGGATGATAATGAATGAGCCTTCGGTATTTTCAGGCGCCGGATATTTTTTTGGGATACATGCACCTGGCCGTACGGGATTAAAGAATTTTTTGCCAGCAATTCATCATGTTGTTTTGAGTATGGTGGCCGGGGCCAGAAAGCTACGTGAATTATTACCTGATGCCGAGATTGGCACTACCTTTTCTTGTTCATATATCGAGCCACGCTCAGAGAAAAAACGTGATATAAAGGCGGCCCAGGTGGCTGATGCACTGGTAAATCGTTTATTTATTGAGCCGGTATTAGGCTTAGGTTACCCGGTAAAAGATATTCCCGTGCTAAAAGGTCTCGAAAAATTTTATCAACCGGGTGATGAACAAAATATGATGTTTGATTTCGACTTTATTGGGTTGCAAAACTATACCCGTGAAATTGTGAGATATTCATTCTTTACCCCATATATTAATGCCAGCCTGGTTAAGGCAAAAGACAGGAACGTGGATACAACTGTTATGGGATGGGAAGTTTATCCGCCGTCCATTTATCATATTTTAAAGAAATTCAATGCTTATCCCCAGATCAAAAAGATATTGATCACTGAAAATGGTGCGGCTTTTCCGGATGAAGCTGTTAACGATCAGGTTGATGACCCTAAACGTGCGGAGTACCTGCAAAATCATTTACAACAGGTTTTAAAAGCTAAACAGGAGGGGTGCAGGGTAGAAGGCTACTTTGTGTGGACCCTGACTGATAATTTTGAATGGGCCGAGGGTTATCACCCGCGCTTTGGATTAGTACATGTAGATTTTGATACGCAAAAACGTATTATCAAATCTTCTGGTCAATGGTATGCTGATTTTTTGAAAGGCTGAGATCAGTTGACCTTTTGCTTGCCCATTTCTGCATCTGACTCCAGGACAATCAGATCCATCTTTTTAGGCTTTGGTAGCCTTACATAAAAGGTGGTACCCTTTCCTGCCACGCTATCAAACCAAATTTTGCCCTGGTGCTTTTCAATAATCTGCTTACAAATGGAAAGACCCAACCCAAACGATTTTTCACCGATGGTACCCGCACGTTTAGCATCGGTAAACATATTGAACACTTTATCTTTCATATCATCGGGGATGCCTATACCATGATCGGCTACGGATATTTGCACATGGTTTGCCTCGTTAATGGATTTTAGGTGGATAGTTTGACCAACAGGGCTAAACTTTATGGCATTACTGATCAGGTTGCTGATCACCCTCCATATCATTTCACGGTTTATATACAATTGCTCAACTTTGTCTAATGCTTCCAATATGATCTCCTGGTGCTTTTCAGAAGCTTTAAATCTCAATAGCTCGATGCTGTTATTTAATAGTGAATTCACCTCTACCAGTTGCTTTTTCAGCTCTGTTGAAGTATTGTTGGTAGCTTCCAGTATCTCGTTGATCAGTTCAAGGGTATCAGAAGATGTGTCTTTTATGATTTTTAGTTGATATTGTAAGTCGGTATCATATCCGGTTTCTTCAACCATAATACTGGTTAGTGAGGCAATACCACCCAACGGGTTACGCAAATCATGAGCTACAGTGCGTAAAATACGGTCCTTTTCGCGGCTATTAATTTTAATTTCTTCAATAGCTTTTTCAAGGTCCTTCTTTTGTGAATTGATCTCTTCGTTTAGATTTTTTACGGTAACAACATCCATTTTTGACCTGCTCCAGTTGCGCCATACCAGGAATATGATCGAAACAGACATCAACGCACAAATGATGGCGACATATAAATAAATTTTTTGAAGCTTATTATTATTGCTAAGGTTCTCTATCTCGTACTGTTTCTCAAAGTTGGCTAATTGCTGGTTTACATCGCTTTCTTTTAAAGTACTTAGTCTTTTAACAGCAGAGTCTTTGAGTACATTATAATTCTGTATATAAGTTAACGCTTTAACCGCATCTTTTTTCTCCAAATAATAAGCACCCATCAACCTGTTCCAGTCCGTTTCCGCATCGGGGTTTTTCACAAAATCCAATTGTCTGCGCAAACTTGCCAATTGTCTGTATAAGGAATCATTTTTGTGCTGATTGTAGAATATCTGTGCCAATTTGATTTCAGACAATTGCGCATCACGATTATCACCTCCCTTTCTTAAATTAATAGCGATACTTTTTCTTAGTAACCCTTTTGCCTTATCATATTGTTGGTTGATGATTAAAGCTTCAGATTTATTACCATAAATCACTCCGCGTGCCATTTCCAGGGCCTCGGCTCTGTTTCTGAAGCGATCGCTATTGCTGTTTATAAAAGCAAGAGCTTTATCAAAATAATAAATTGCACTATCAATGTTGCCACAATGCCTATAACTTATAGCGATATTATCCAGCAGTTCTTGCCTACGGTAAAATGGCGGAAACTCGTTTTTGTCGTTGTCGTTACTTGAAAGGCTTTGCGCGTAGCTTTCTTTAAAATATTGTGCCGCCTGTTTATAGTGGGCCTGCTTATACATAATCATCCCCATGCGATAGGTATAATCAGAAAGCGATGCTTTGTTCAAATAATTCCTTGCGATCAGATAACCCTGGAAGTAACATTGGTAAGCGTCATTGTACTGGTTCAGGTTAAAATAAGAGTCTCCTTTTGCATAATTACCCTCTGCGAAATTAGACACATATTGTTGCTTACTGACGCTTTGCTGAGCCATTTTAAGCATGCTATCCGCGAAGGATAGCGCCAGTTTGTAATTTCCTTTTACTTTTTGCTGATACAGGTAATGGAAACCATAAAATCTGAACTTATCATTCAGATTGGGATTTTTTATATGAACAAATGCTGAATCAAGATAATATATCCCGTGCGCCGGTTGATTATAGTCGAAATAATGAGAGGTTTTATTGAAAACAGGCTTAAAAGCATCAGAATACTCGTTAGCTTCAATGCTTTTTTTATTGCATGAAATGACCAGGAGAGAGAAAAAAAATAGAAATAAGCTTGCCGCACACATACTTAGTGTAAGCGTTAGAGACTTATTTTGGGTGTTACATAAAGGCATCAAAAAAGACTTCTTAAGTATGCCTTTATACGTAAAAGGGGGTCGAGATGTTCTGATTTAGAAGTCTTTTTGTTTTAGTTATGAAATTTTATTTAAAAGCGTCTTCGCCTGTAATATCCATCCCGGTGATCAATAAGTGGATATCATGTGTGCCTTCATAGGTAATTACCGACTCCAGGTTCATCATATGACGCATAATAGAATACTCGCCTGTGATGCCCATTCCACCTAATATTTGCCTGGCTTCACGTGCTACATTGATCGCCATTTCGACACTGTTACGTTTGCCCATGGATATTTGAGCAGGAGTGGCCCTGTTTTCGTTTTTTAAAGTACCTAAACGCCAAACCAATAACTGCGCTTTGGTAATTTCGGTGATCATCTCAGCCAATTTCTTTTGCTGTAATTGAAAACCGGCTATTGGTCTTCCAAATTGTACACGCTCTTTTGCATAACGCAGTGCCGTATCATAACAATCCATTGCTGCCCCGATAGTACCCCATGCAATACCATAGCGTGCCTGGTTAAGGCAGCCAAGCGGTCCTTTTAATCCTGACACATTAGGAAATATATTTTCTTTTGGAACTTTAACATTATCAAATACCAATTCGCCGGTTGCTGACGCGCGTAATGACCATTTATTATGGGTTTCAGGTGTGCTAAATCCTTCCATGCCACGTTCAACGACTAATCCACGTATCTTTCCGCCCTCATCTTTTGCCCAAACCACGGCAATATCCGCAAAAGGGGAGTTGGATATCCACATTTTGGCGCCATTTAAAATATAATGATCGCCGGCATCTTTAATATTCGTGGTCATGCCACTTGGGTTTGAGCCATGGTCTGGCTCGGTAAGGCCAAAGCAGCCCATTAACTCACCTGTAGCAAGTTTAGGTAAATATTTTCTGCGTTGTTCCTCAGAACCATAAGCATAAATTGGGTACATAACCAATGAACCCTGAACTGAAGCAGTCGACCGGATACCTGAATCGCCACGTTCGATTTCCTGCATGATGATACCGTATGAAATATAATCCAATCCCGCTCCGCCATACTCATGGGGTATCGTCGGGCCGAAAGCGCCTATTTCTGCTAATCCTTTTAATAAATGTTTTGGGAATTGTGCTTTCTGGGCATAGTCTTCAATGATCGGGCTTAATTCTTTTTTTACCCAATCCCTTACGGTAGCACGTATTAATTTATGTTCATCAGTCAGTAATTCATCGATCTGAAAGTAATCCGGAGCTTCAAATAAGTCTGTTCTCGCCATATGATATTAATAATTGGTGTGGCAAAGATAGAGTTTAAGTCCGAAAGTCAGCGTAAGTCTGAAAGTCAGAAAGATAGTATTCGGTTAAGTAATCTTTCGGACTTGTGCGGACTTTCGGACTTCCCGACTAAAAAAATCAACTCAATCCAACATAATCAACAAATAACTTACTTTTGAACCATGATCACGGTAGCACTGCACGGCGCTGAGTTTTTTGCAAAACATGGGTACTATCCCGAAGAGCAGCTTTTGGGCTGTAAGTTTTTGGTTGACATTATTGTGGATTTTACTCCGGCGGATGAGTTAAAAAAAGATAACCTGGCAAATACGGTAAACTATGAGCAACTGTACCAAATTGCCTGCCAGCAAATGCTACATCCCCGAAAACTGATAGAAACTTTGGGGCAGGCCATTATAGATGATATAAAGGCCGAATACCCTTACATTGGAAAAGCTGAAGTTACGATCAAAAAAATGCATCCTCCGATGCGGGGCCCGGTTGATCATACCAGTGTTACCATGACCTATACAAAACCATAAAATGAAATTTAATAAAATAACCGGTGAGATATTGTCGGCTATCAAAGCAATTGTTGGCAATGATGCGGTGATCAGTCAACATGATGACATGGAAAAATACAGTCATGATGAAACTGAAGACCTGAAGTATTATCCTGAAGTTGTCGTTAAGCCTGGCTCGACTCAAGAAGTGTCTGACTTAATGAAGCTTTGTAACCAGCAACTAATACCCGTAACGCCGAGAGGAGCGGGAACCGGCTTAAGTGGTGGGGCATTACCGATAAAAGGCGGCGTACTTTTGGCTATGGAACGGTTCAATAATGTATTAAATATTGATGAAGAAAACCTCCAGGCTACGGTTGAACCGGGTGTGATAACAGAAATGTTTATAGATGCGGTTGCTGAAAAAGGATTACTATATCCTGTTGATCCGGCCAGTAAAGGCAGTTGTTTTATTGGGGGCAATGTATCGCATGGCTCCGGTGGGCCAAGGGTAGTGAAATACGGCACTATTCGTGAATATATACTCAACCTCGAAGTGGTTTTACCAGATGGCGAGATCATTTGGACGGGAGCTAATACCTTAAAATATGCTTCGGGGTATAATCTGACCCAATTAATGATTGGTTCTGAAGGAACTTTGGGAATTATTACCAAGATCGTGGTTAAGTTGGTACCGAAGCCTACACAGGATGCTTTATTGCTGGCATCATTTGCGAGTAATGAATCGGCTTGTGCAGCTGTTTCGGCCATATTCAGGGCCGGAATTGTTCCATCAGCATTGGAGTTTATGGAGCGAAAAGGAGTGGAGTGGGTAAAGGAACATGATGATATTAACTTTGAACTAAAGGATGGTATAGAGGCTTTTTTATTGATAGAAGTGGATGGCACCAACCCGGATGTAATCTTTACTGATTGTGAAAAGATCAATGAAGTGCTGGAGCAGTTTGATTGCCGCGATGTATTGTTTGCCGACTCATCTGCCCAAAAAGAAGAACTATGGCGTTTGCGACGTACCATGGCCGTATCAGTAAAATCCAATTCCATTTATAAGGAAGAAGATACGGTAGTGCCTCGCGCACGACTACCGCAGCTAATTAAAGGGATAAAAGAGATAGGTGGCAGATATGGCTTTGAATCAGTTTGTTATGGACATGCAGGGGATGGAAACCTGCATGTGAATATTATCAAAGGCAATATGAGTGATGATGCCTGGCATAACCAGCTGAAAGATGGCATCCGTGAGATATTTGAATTGACCGTATCCTTAGGGGGTACATTATCCGGTGAACATGGGATCGGATTGGTTCAAAAGGAGTTTATGCCCATTAAATATTCTAATGCTCATTTTGAATTGTGGCGGGGCATTAAAAATGTGTTTGATAAAAACGGGATATTGAACCCTGGTAAAATATTTTGACACGAACACGATTTAGGGATTAAAAAGATTTAAAGGATTAATTTTACTCATTATAAATCAGCAATTGAAAAGTTTAGAGTTCGGGATATCATCCAGTGATCTTATAAAAGTAGCGATAGCCGTGTTTTGCGGATCGGTAATGGGTTTGGAACGCCAATACAAAAACAAAACAGCCGGCTTCCGCACTATTATTCTCATCTGCCTTGGTTCTACTATTTTTACTATGATCTCTCAACGTGCAGGTCAGGGGGTGAATATCAACCTGGTTACTGGTGTAGGTTTTATCGGTGCAGGCGTAATTTTCAAGGACAATATTTCTGTTAACGGACTAACAACCGCTGCTGTAATATGGGTTGCTGCGGCTATCGGTATGGCTAATGGTTCAGGTAATTATATGCTGGCAGTTATCTCAACCTTCGTTACATTACTGGTATTGATCCTGTTTCACGTCTTTGAAACTTACCTGGATAAGATTCATCACGAAAAGCTTCTGTCGCTTGTATTTGACAGTGATGATTATGAGAACCTGTTAATTGTGGAAGACATTATCCATAAACACAAACTCAGATCACAAGTAAGACTGGTTAATAAAAAGGACGGCTGTTTGCAAGCCGCTATATTTGTGACAGGACACAAAAAACATATCTCCAAACTGAACGAGAATCTCCTGACGATAAAACAATTAAAATCGTTTTAACTTCACCCTAAAACTTTTCCATTAGAGCTTTCGGAGGGTGCAATTCATTAAGCGGTGATAGATTAATGACTCGTAGGGTCTACAGCTTTGTAGAAAAAATTAAAAAGAATTTTTGCCTCGTAGAGGCTACCCTTAAACCGTAATCAAACGCCTGCTTGACTGACAGGGTAGCCCTTACAGGGCAAAAACTAGCGCGTTTGGGAATTCTACAAAGCGGTAGACCCAACGGGTCAGGATATTGATGATGCGATAAATGAATGTGAATGTAAACAAAGGATACACTTCAAAGAAGAAAACTTCTTACCATTTGCATATCTACGCATCTGCACATCAATTCGTATTCAATATCATCCGAGGCTCATCATAGGCAATCATCCTCGCGCGTTGTTCGGACGGTATCTTCACTGATTTGTGAACATCATAATCATAGCTGATACAAACTGTTTTGCCGGTAGTACAAATTTCCTCGGTCTCACCATTTGTTTTTACAAGTACGTGCATCACATCAAAACTGCTGTTACCAATGCGGGTTGTGCGCACATAGCAGGCTATTTCGTCATGGCGTGTGATCGGTTTTAGGTAGTTGACTTCCGACCGCGCCAGGATGATCCCGTTGTGGCTCCAATCCCATTTTACCACATCGCGCCAGTAGTTTGTCCGTCCTATCTCAAAATAGGTTAAATAGACCGCATTATTTGCATGGCCGTATGCATCCAGATCCGAGAAACGGATCGGAATAGGGGTTTTGTATTTATAATCTGCTAAATTTTCGCTCATATTATGTCATTGTGTCTGCATTAAATCAAATTAAACAGACACAATGTCTGAAATGTGTGATTTTTAGCCCTTGGTACAACAGTTGACTTATCCTCGACGAAGTTAATAAAATAACAAAAAGAATTCTGGAGGATATAAATTATGACACTTGTAAAATTTAACAACGGACAAAGAAATGCAGTAAGCCCATGGTTTAATGACGTATTTGATACTTTGTTCAACGATTCAGTTTTGAACGACAGGTTTGTTACCAAAACCCCTGCTGTCAATATAGCTGAAACTGAAAATGAATTCCACATTGAATTAGCGGTACCTGGTTTGAAGAAAGAAGACTTCAAGATCAGCATCGATAAAAACGTATTAAGCGTATCTGCTGAAAAGAAAGCTGAAAATGTGGAAGAAGGAAAGAAATACAGCAAACGCGAATATAGCTACAGCTCATTTGTAAGGTCATTTACCTTACCTGAAGTAGCTGACCAGGCTAAGATTGGTGCTGAATATACTGATGGTGTATTAAAGTTGAGCGTTGCAAAAAAAGAAGAAGCCAAAGTTCAGACAAGAGAAATAGCTGTAAAATAATTTTCCCGGGTGCCGAGAGCTGTGAGATTAAATGTTGTGATTTGGTAAAGGCTTGAGGCCCCGGAAAATATAAAAAGTCCGGAAATAGACAACTTGTTTCCGGCCGATTTAAAAGGTCGTTTTCATAAGTAAGTTGTTGGTTTAGTTTGATTAGGCCGTTCCGTTTTTCGGAGCGGCCTTTTTTATAAATTTTAATCAGGAGTTACCCTTAACTAATCTTACGAGCCATACCAAAATAACGGCCCCTACAAATGCAGTGATCAGGTAGCCGACGTCTCCGCCAGCATGAACGCCCAGCCATCCCAAAACATGGCCACCGAGCCATCCGCCGATAAGGCCCAATACAATATCAACAATAATCCCATAACCATCGCCCCTCATAACTTTCCCGGCCAGCCAACCGGCAATACCGCCTAATAAAAGTTCCATTAATAAGCTCATAATCTTTTAATTTAAGTGTGACAAGAAATGAATTGAATAATTGGTTTACTATCCAAGCACAAAAGTGCTTGTAGTATTGTAAGATAGGTAATTATTATTGAATATTCCTATATTACTTCTTGCTGGAGTACGATCAACCAATGCAAAATGACAGGTGGAAATTAATTCCTCATATTAATATACTGCAATGGCTGACCAAAATCTTCTTTTCGGCAAAGACTGATCACTGCTTGCAAATCGTCAATCTTTTTGGCCTGTACACGCACCTGGTCATCCATAATGGAGGCTTGTACTTTTAACCCGCTGTCCTTTATCTTCTTTACAATTTTTGAAGCTGTTGCTTTGTCAATCCCCTCTTTTATCTTAATTTCTTTGCGGATCATATTGCCCGAAGCATATTGTTCTTTGCCATCATCCAATGATGATGGGTCGATATTCTGTTTCACCATACGGCTGATGATCGAATCCTTGATGGCTTTAAGGCGCATATCATTCTCAGTTACAATAGTGATCTGATTGGTCTTTTTGTCCAGATCAATGGTGCTTTTTGAGTCATGAAAGTCATAGCGGTTAAGTATTTCCTTTTTTGCAGTGTTGATGGCATTATCGAGTGTTTGTCCGTCTATTTTGCTGACGATATCAAATGTTGGCATGATCGGGGTTGTTTATTGTACAAAAATATATTCCTTTACAATAGATAGGCTATAAACTTACCGAATAGTTTGGCCACTGTCACTTTTGTATGTAAATTGTTATGTATAAAAACATGCTATTTAAAGTTTAGTTAATATTAACTTAACAAATAAATAGGCAGTTTTGTAAGCAGGGCTTTTCGGGTCGCATTTATATGGATATTAAACGGATACCTTTAATCAACAGGGAAATCAGCTGGTTATACTTCAACGACAGGGTTTTACAGGAAGCTTCTGATCCGACAGTCCCATTGATCGAAAGAATACGGTTTTTAGCTATATTTTCATCCAACCTGGATGAGTTTTACCGGGTAAGGGTGGCTACCTTGAACCGCTTGTCAAACCTGAATGAGAAAGCCAAAGAAGTTTTGGGTTATAATCCTAAAAAGATCCTCAATCAGATCAAAAACGTTGTTGTAAGGCAGGAACGTAAATTTAATAACCTGTACGAGAACATTATTGTAAAACAGCTTGCCGAAGAAAAGATATTCATATTGAATGACAAGCAATTGAACGTAACCCGCGGTGCATTCGTGAAGAATTACTTCCGCGAACGTTTGTTAGCCACGCTCGTTCCCATCATGCTTGATGAGGCCATGACGTTCCCTGAATTGAGGGACAGGGCCATTTATTTTTTTGTTAAGCTTACGACAAATAAAAAGTCCCGTTATGCATTGATCGAGATTCCGGATAACCTTTCGAGGTTCCTGGTGTTGCCCGAGACTAATAATCTGAAATTCATTATATTACTGGATGATATTATCCGCTACGCATTAGAGGATATCTTCTTCATTTTCGATCATGATACCATCGAAGCCTACTCCATACAGTTAACCCGTGACGCCGAGCTCGACCTGGATAAGGAGCTAAGCGAAAAGTTTATTGATGCGCTGACTAAAAGTCTGCAAAAAAGAAAAAAGGGTAAACCTATGCGTTTACTGTATGATATCGAGATGCCGTTGGAGATGGTGAGCTACCTGGTGAGCAAAATGGGACTGAGCGCTGAAAGTTTAATTCCAGGTAATCGTTACCAAAACTTTAAGAATTTTATAAGCTTCCCGAATGTGGGCAGGCCTGAATTAGAAAATATCCAATACCCGCCTTTACCTGTTGATGGCCTGTCATTCGGAAAGAGTTTGATGGGCATGATCGCTCAAAAGGATTATATGGTAAGTACACCATACCAGTCGTTCGATTATATCATCCACTTTCTGCGTGAGGCGGCGATAGATCCGAAGGTAAAGGAAATAAATATCGCTTTATATCGTGTAGCAAGCAATTCGAGGATAATTCATGCTTTGATTAATGCTGCCAAAAACGGCAAGAAAGTAAACTGTTTGATGGAACTACGCGCCCGTTTTGATGAACAGAATAATATCACCTACAGCAGCAGGTTGGAAGAGGAGGGGGTGAATGTGCTTTACGGTATCAGCGGATATAAGGTTCACTCCAAAATATGCCTGGTCACACGCATAGAAAAAAAGAAGCCGGCATATTATGCATGTTTATCAACTGGTAATTTTAACGAGAGTACCGCCAGGATATATGCAGATCATACCTTGTTTACCACTAATAAAAAAATCACGGGCGACCTTGTTGAAGTTTTTAAAGCTCTTAAAGTAAACACTTTTGCAAAAGGCTTAAAGCACCTTATCGTTTCGCCTATAGATTCGCGTCCTGCCATTCATAAGCTGATAGATAACGAAATAAAGAATGCTAAAGCAGGTAAACCTGCATACATGATATTTAAAATGAACAGTCTGGCCGACGAGCAGATAATCGCTAAATTATACCAGGCCAGCAATGCGGGAGTAAAAATAAAAATGATTGTTAGGGGCATGTGCTGTCTTGTGCCGGGTATGAAAGGGTTCAGTGAAAATATCGAGGTAATAAGCATTGTGGATAAATACCTGGAGCATGCGCGTATACACATTTATTGTAACGGTGGAAAAGAATTGATTTACCTTACCTCCGCCGATTTTATGACCCGTAATATTGATAACCGGGTAGAGGTTGGCTTCCCGATCTATGATGAGGAACTGAAA
>DATHLW010000434.1:0-2653 GCA_035487675.1 Mucilaginibacter sp.
CGACCTTGTAATTTTTGATTTTTTTTCCTGTTATTTTCTCTACCCCGTCTAAAATAAGTGGATTGGATCTTTTATTATTGTCAACAGAAATCACGTCGTACCCGTTTTCAGTAAGATCAACAAGGGTGTGCGAACCAATATAACCACATCCGCCGGTAACCAGAATCTTTGCCATTGAATATTTTTTAACTCAGGCAAAAGTCTGTAAATATTTTAAATCGTAAAATAATCAGAAAAATAATCGCATAAGCGAATAAATGCCTGCTGCGAGTAATGCACTCACAGGAATGGTCAATATCCAGGCCCACAAAAGATTTATAGTAACCCCCCACCGCACAGCTGATAAACGCTTTGTGGCTCCGACGCCAATAATAGAGCCTGCAATGGTATGCGTCGTACTTACAGGGATACCCAACAATTCTGTAAATATGAGTGTGCTCGCCGCTGCTGTCTCGGCACAGACACCTTCAAGCGGAGTTACTTTTGTTATGCGGGTTCCCATTGTTTTTACAATGCGCCAGCCTCCAAACATTGTTCCGCATCCCATAGCAACATAACAGGTTAAAGGAACCCAAAGAGGCATCTCTTTTATACCGGGAATTAAATGTTCTGTGGTCAATGCCAGCGCTATTAACCCCATTGTTTTTTGAGCATCATTACCTCCATGCCCAATGCTAAAAACGGCTGAGGTCATCAATTGTAAACGCTTAAACCACCTGTCAGCCTTGAAAGGATGAGAATTTCGGCTGAGCCATACAACAATTAAGGTAATGCAGAAAGCCAGGATCATCCCGATAAGCGGGGAAAGGAGAATAAAAGAAACTGTTTTAATAAGATTTTTATAAACGATCACATCAAAACTGCCCATTTTAGCGATCGCCGCTCCAATGAATCCGCCTATTAACGTGTGAGAAGAACTTGATGGAATTCCAAACCACCAGGTAAGCAAATTCCATGAAATTGCCGCTATCAATCCCGCTATCACTATGCGCAGGTCAACAAATTGCGGATGAACAATGCTTGCTACCGTATTGGCAACTTTGTGGTCCCTGAAAATGAAATAAGCGACGAAATTGAAAAATCCCGCCCACAAAACAGCCTGGAACGGAGTGAGAACTTTTGTGGAAACAATCGTAGCTATAGAATTTGCAGAATCGTGAAAACCATTAATGAAGTCGAAGATCAGTCCAAATGCTATGATAATGATTAACATTACAGTCATGCAGGTCAGTTTTCAATAAGCCTATGCGTACTTAATAATAATTGATTCGATCACGTTACTTGCATCTTCACATTTGTCTGTAACGATCTCCATGGCCTGGTAGATCTCTCTTTTTTTGATCACTTCTTTTGCATCCGGCTCTGTGGCAAACAATCTTTCAATGCTCATGTCAAAAATATCATCGGCCTGGTTTTCTATACTGTTTATTTTAACCAGTGCCTCGGTCATTTGGCGCATGTTTCTCATATCTCTTAACTCACCTACAGCATTTCTTACCTGCTTAGCGCTTTGCTCGATCATGTCTGCCAGTTTCTGTAAGCCGCTATCATTGGGGTTAACCCTGTAAAAATTTATTTTTTTTGCCGATGCGTAGATATAATCTGCAATATCGTCTAAAGCTGAAGCCAGGTAGTGAATGTCTTCCCGGTCAAAGGGTGTGATAAAATTCCGGCTGAGCTCTGTAAAAATTCTGTGCGTCAGTTCATCGCTGTCATGCTCGATATCTTCCATTTGCGTGATTAATACGGCTCTTTTATCAAACTCGGGTTCATTAATAACATCTTTAAGTTTGGTTCCCATGATGGCTACATTGTCGGCTACTTTTTCAAAAAGGTCATAAAAAACCTTATTCTTAGGCATAAATATTTTCATGAAAGAATTAAAGGCCATAAAAGATCGTTTTTTTGAAGCACTAAGTTACCAGCTAAACATCAGTTACAGAATTTAAATTAAAAGATAAAATATTTCATATGCACTTAGCCTAATTTAATTTAATGATTCGCAAGACGGCCGTCAAAATATATCAAGCAAATATTCAAACTATTCATTTTCTTAGCTATGTTTTTTATAATACCGAATCATTCTTTCATTCATTATAAATGGTTAACCCTTAATTGTTTAACCTGAAATATAATCACGAATGAAAAGGTAACATTAACTTAATAGGGGGTTTATCATTATAGTCAAATTTTTGCAATAGCTTTTTCGAACTAAATTCTTTTTTATGGACGAAAGATTTCAAATTACAGTAGCAGGTTTGCATAGAACCGGACAAGTTAAGAAAGGACAATTTTATTTAAGTATTCTGAGGGAAGGATTGTTTTCAGTTTCGGTAGAAAGATTACCATTAATAGAATATTTTGTTTTTTTTGATCATCCAATTAAAGCAGAACAAATCAAGGTGAAGATTTATAAAACTCTTGACGGAAAGTGGTACGATAAGAACTATTCAGAAGAAGCAGAAGTTTATTCTCCCGAATTCGGTATTTCCGAAATTAACAACGAAATCAAAGATGCTATAGATGCGTATGAATTACGCCACGAAAAAGTGAATGATTATTTTTAATAATTTATTGTAAATTTTTTTATAACCCATCTATTTACTCCATTCAATTTTTTAATTTTTATCATTTTCAAATTATTACTTTCAAA
>DATHLW010000435.1:0-7627 GCA_035487675.1 Mucilaginibacter sp.
TTACCATCGCTATGGAAAAGCTGGATAAGGCGACGGTTGATGAGATGAAAGCGTTGAGAAGGCAGAAAGGGTAAAGCTTCAGCTATATTAAGGCCCTTTTATCTCCAATAAAACAAACCCGCAATAATAGCTGCGGCTGCATAACTAAGGCAGGAGGCTATCAATTTCCCGGCAACAAATTTCCCGGCGTAATTGATATAGATTGAATTTCCTATCTCGATAATAAAACTGAAACAGACAAAACAGATGATCCCCAATTTGATATCTGAAAGTATATCATGCCCTATCACGTAATGCGAGCCGATCTTAACATAAAATAATGTAAACAAAACCCCGAATAAAAGGGACAACAGCATGCTGTAGCTATAGCTTTTATAGCTTTCGGGTCGCCAGGTTTGCGGGGTAAGTGCCTGTGCCTTATGAAACAGGTAGCCGATAATAAACCATTCGATGCTTGTATTTGCAATGCCTATGCATACAGCCGAGAGAACAAAATGCAATGCTGACATGGTATTTAAGTTTATATAAATATAAGTTATTTATTATAAACAACTTATGTTTCTGTATTGATGTTTCATACCGCCATCGCGTTCCCGTTTTTTAAAAACTCGTATTTGATTTGAAAAAAATAATTTATAACTTAGAATAAGTTCTTTTGTAATGAATAAGTTACAGTGCCCGGGATGTAAAAGCGAACATATCGCCGTTCAAAGCAGGCGGAGGTATATCTCGTGGGCTGTAGTGTGCCTTGCCATCATCTTCGTCAGTTATTTGGTGATCAGGGCCCCGTTGCTTAAGCCCGGTGAATGGAACGCAGCTATCATGGTGTTCATTATTGCCAGCGAGACTGCATTTTGCATAAGCATCATCCTCGGAGTCTATTATCTTGCATTGGGCATCTTCAAAAGGCATACTACCTATTTCTGCCGCGACTGTAAGCAGGTCTTCGAAGACAATCTGGTTGTTCGGCACAGTACCTCCGGCAAATAAAGCAACGATCCTCTTAAAAGCATTTTGAAATAACTAAAGAATTAAGTATCTTGGTTTAAACCTTATTTCAAATGACGAAAAGTGCCGGGCCTTACAAAAGGACTGAAATTAACAGCGACGTATCCGAATTCATTTGGGATGTAAAAACCAAACGCTACAAAAGAAACCCCTACTTTAAGCGGAATAACCCTACGCGTTACATTTTATGGGCGGTGATCATCCTTATTATCCTGGTATTTGTTGCCTGGTATTTGAGGTGATTAGCATAGTACGTATTACGTTTTATCATAGGTTTAAGGGCACTGTGCCGAACTCTTACACCAGGAAAATGCAAAGGGCGCCGTGTTAGGGTACCCGAAATATGCAGGCAAAGGCCTCTGCGCTCACCCTTCCCTTCGATAAACTTAGGGTAGGCTTTTGCCTCGGCATGACACCCTCCTGTTGATCCAGATTTATAATTCCACTTGCGAAGCGTGTTTACCCACATCAACTAATTTTTTTTTAGTTGACATGTAACGTTATGGTAATACATCACGTAATCAACTTTAATAAACTTTAATCATTAAGGTCATGAAAACTAAATACTTATCGCTGATCATTGCCGGCTTGTTCTTTTGCGCAACTGCATGTAAAAAAGACCGCGCCGTTACACCCGGTAATAAAGTCATTGATATTGCTAACAAGAACGTGGATATCTATGTTGCAGGTTATGTTCAGGCGGCGAACAATAACTTTGTTGCGGCCTACTGGAAAAACGGGACACTCGTTAAATTAGGCGATAGCGTAAATTACTCAACTGCAAACGCAATTGCAGTGAGCGGTAATGATGTTTATGTGGTAGGTACTACGTGGCCAATTAATCAGAATAGCAGCTCTTATTCAAATGCGGTTGTCTGGAAAAATGGCGTGACCATCATGCTTTCGCCTGATTCGACCGGCTCTGAGGCTAATAGTATAGCTATACAGGGAAATGACGTGTACGTTGTAGGATATATTCATGACCTGGTATCTCAGACGGCCAACGGAACGCAATATAATGCCAAGCCCATTTATTGGAAAAACGGCGTACCTGCCACACTTCCCAATGCGGGCTCTATCACCTCTGTAGCCGTAAATGGCAACGATGTGTATTTTGGCGGTTCGGCAAATTCGGGGTCGTTTAAATATTCTTCAAGTAATAACGGTAAGGGCTATATCGCTGCTTACTGGAAAAATGGTGCACTGGCCGATACGCTAAATTCACCGTCGTCTTACCTGCCAGGTTATTCAACCCAGGTAAACGGCATTGCGGTAAACAGTACGGGTGTTTATACGGTTGGGGTATCGGGCTACAATGCACCCGAATGCTGGACAGGTACCGTGGCTGCGCCAATTACCGGTGGCACCACGTCGTCTACTGTTTACAGCATTGCTGCCAATGGTGCAGACGTGTATGTGGTTGGCAGCACATTTTTTAACGGGAACAATTTTGTAGCCACTTACTGGAAAAACAATGTACCAACGCCCCTTGCTGCCGGGCCATCTGGCGATTTGTCATCAGCCAGTTATGCAACGGGTATTAGTTTGTATGGCACAGATGTATACATAGCGGGCGAAGTATCAAATAATTCTGCGAAATTTTTGGGTGCCTATTACTGGAAGAATGACGTACCTACACAGCTTACCAATGGCGGCAGCAAAGCGGCATTTGTGACAGGTATTGCTGTGGTGGCGCAATAGTAACGTTGGATATAAAAAAGCGTCATTGCTTCGTACCTCGTAATGACGCGCGGAGAGTTATATCTCACGACAACGCTATCCTGTGCACCAGATAAATAAAATCTTCTAATTCAAGCGGCTTGGCAATGTGGCCGTCGGCGCAGCTGCCTTTGGATATCTCATCCACCGATTTATTGGCCGAATAGAGGATGATGGGGATTTTCCCGGTAAGTTCGTTTTCTTTGAGCTTCAGGCAGAGGTCGTTGCCGGGGGTATTGCCCAGTTGGGCGCCTATTACGATGATATGGGGCCTTATCCGGTTTACATCTTCAATAGCTGTTTCTTTGGTGCTGCGGGTTACTTCGTACCCGTTATGTTCAAATGTAAAAACGGCCATTTCGCGGGCATCGGTATCTTCTTCTATGATGATCAGCTTTTTCAATGTGGTAAAAATTGATGATACTAAGTTATGCAATTAGAAGAAATAAGTGGTATGATTTGTTTTGATAAGGCGGGCTTTTGCCATCGCAATGTCAGAGAATTTTTTCTAATGCTATTCTAATCTCTGACAAAAATTTGTTTTTTTTATATTTGCAGAATAAGGTAGCAAGTGACTCCCATTTGCACTTTGTGATAAGGTTTAGGTTTAAGCCCCTGATCAGCGAGTGAAAAGGGGTTTATTTTTGCCTGCTGCTACCTTAAAGGTCCGTTAATGTCGATCCTGACAACATCAAAACACATTGATTTTCAAAAAATTATATTAGGAAGTTAGGCGCGATTTTGTTTAATTTTATTATACAATTACAGGCAGGGTAATAGCCGAAATATCGCACCAAACACTTTAAACAAACAGATCATGACAAAGTTCCTGGTTAAGGCTTCTTACACCCCTGAGGGGGCAAAAGGGCTGCTCCGCGCTGGTGGTACCGCCAGAAAAGAAGCGGTTGAAAAAACAATTAGCGAAATGGGTGGTAAACTGCTGGCATTTTATTTTGCCTTTGGCGAGAGCGATGCCTATGTTATAGTTGAACTGCCCGACAATATAACGGCGGCGGCACTGGCTTTGAATATTAATACCTCGGTGCAGGTGTCGGTTTCAACCACCGTGCTGCTCGACCCGGCAGAGGTGGATGAAGCGGTGAAAAGATCGGTTAATTACCGCGCTCCGGGAAATTAATCTTATCTTTCTGCAGGGTCTCTTTCCCGGAGATCCTGCAGGGAAATGAACCGAACAAATGGCAAGTATAATGTTACAATTGATCAGCAGCAATGATCCCGCACGGATAAGGGAAATCCTTATTGATAACCCGGCTTTGGTAAATGAAGGTGTGCCTTTGAGCGATACACTGTTTTCGAAAAAAGGCCATCCTCTGCACAGGTTATGTGATGCTGTATTTGCTAAAAAGATAACTGACGAACAAGCCGTTGAGATTGCGAAACTATTGATTGAGTTCGGGGCTGATATTGACGGGTACAAATCGTCCGGAGATAATAATACGCCTTTAATAGCAGCTGCAAGCCTTCATGCCGAAAAACTCGGTATTTACTATATTGAGCAAGGTGCCGATGTGTTTTATGTACCTAAAAGCGATGGCGGGACAGCTTTACATTGGGCGGCCTTTTGCGGAAGGGATAAGCTGGTAGAGAAATTGATCGGCGCGGGTGCAAATATCAATCAGCCTGATACCAGGTACAATAGTACGCCAACGGGTTGGGCAATTCATGCGTTGATATCAAATGACAGCGATATTTATCACCAGTCAGCATGTATAAAAATACTTTTGAGGGCCGGGGCAGATAAAAGTTTGTTGGATGACAGATCAATGCAATTTCTGCAATCCGCAGCAAAAAATGACCCGGAATTACAGGAGTTAATCACATAAAAAGCGTGTAGTATGGGTATTGATGAGTTTAACCGCCGCATGATCGAGATCGAGGCGGCCAATCAGGATGTGTTTAAAGGGCGGCGTGTTTTCAGCTACTTTGAGCTGGACTCGTATAAAAGCACCGGAACTTATATTATTGATATTGATCCTGCAAAACGGCTTCCCCAAAATGTACGCGACGAAATACAAAAGGCTTTTGACAAGTTTCTGGTGAAAAGGAGCTGAAAGGGGAAAGGTGTTTTAACCGATTTCTATGATCCAGGCAACTAATCCGGACTAATGGGGTTTTTGAAGTATTCCATTATCGTGTTATAGATATCGCGGTCATTTCCGGCGATGTACCTAGTCCGAAAACCAAAAACACTGCCATCTTTCATTTTAAAACTTATGATCGCAGATCCCCTGGGTGGAGAGGTAAATTCTATGTCCTCCATATCCTTCCAATAGGCAACATCTCTGGGAACTTGGAATAGTAATTTTCCTTTAATAAAAAGCTGGAGTTTCTCTCTATCCAGTTCCAGCGCTGTTTTATCTTTAAAACAAGGGATAAAATACATGATGGCCAGATAAATGAATCTCACAAAAATTATTAATAAAAGAAAACCAAAAATCAACCAGGATTTGTAATTGGAATCGTGGTTGATTAAAGTCATATAAAGTGCAAGCGTTACAAATGATAATAAAATCAAATCAAAAAACATTTGTCCGGCACTATATTTATATCTCCTTATTTCCATTAATTACCTTGAAATTCAAATATAGCCATTCCAAATAATTAAAATCATTGAATCAACCAATATCGCGTAAGGTGTCATGCTGAGGTTCTCGAAGCATGTGGGCAAAGGCCGTTACGCCATACACAACCGCTAATGCATAGTTCGCGATGCCCAACGCATATACTTCGAGTAACCCCGCCTGTTCAAGCGTGTCGCCATAGCCGTTAACCTAAGAACCGGCCCTGTAAGGGCCAAATATTGGTAGACGCAGAAAGCCGAAAAATCCGTGCCGTCAGGTACGGAACCCAGCGTTATTGCGTACCTGACGGCACGCTACACGTTTATTTTTTTATTTTCTACCAATATTTTGCACCTAACGGCGCAAGTGAAAAACAATATATCCGCTTAAGTTAACGGTTATGGAGTGTCGCTTGAACATTACCCCAGTATCCGGGCAAGATCCAGTTCCCCTTCCCGGGTCTGGAAGCCACGCTTCATTGCAGTTTGGATCCGTTCCTGGAACTCGTTGCTGCTCACGCCTTCGAGGAAGAGATCGTAATCGCGACGGATGTCTTCAGCTGACGGAAGCCCGATTGCATTAACCCGTTCCTTGACCGCCGCACGGCCGATGGCCGGGAACTTCGCAATCCGATGTGCCAGCGAACTGACGAAATCGCTAAGTTCATTGGCGGGCAATGCCCGATTGATCCAGCCATATCGTTCAGCCAGCTCAGCATTGTAATCTTCAGCGCTTAGCATGACCTCGAGAGCGCGGCCGCGGCCCAGGAGCCGTGCGAGATGCTGGGCGGCTCCTGCTCCAGGAATCACGCCGAAGGATGACTCGAACTGGCTAAAAACCGCTGATTCTAACGCTGCGAAGCGCATGTCACACGCCAGCACAAACTCGCTGCCAACACCGCGTGTGCGACCTTCGATCTACGCGATGGTGACAAGACGGCTGGTGCTCAGATGTCGAAACAATTGCCCCATCGACACATCGCCATTCAGCTTCATCGCCGCCTCCCGGTTCTCTTTCATCCGCGTCACGTCCACATGGGAAATGAAATAGTCGGGGTCGGCACTCTTGAATACGAGTATTTGGATGGCGTTGTCGGCCTCGGCTGTTTGAATGAGGGAGACCATATCGCGGACCAGTTCAGGCCCGTTAAGATTCATGGGCGGCGCGTCAATTTCCACGAAGAGGACGGCCTCCTCCCTGCGTATTTTGAGCGTTTCAAAATCCAGGGGATTTCCCTGGCGCCCGTAATTGATTTCTGTTGACATTTTTTACTATTTTATTTGAAAAAAAATTGATTTTCGGGAGTGTTGGGCAATGCAGGTGGCTCGTGTTGAGCGTACCACCTGCACATTTAAATTACCGCAATGATTTAAAAGCTGCCCGTACTTCTTCTGTAAATAATTGCGGTTGTTCCCAGGCAGCAAAGTGGCCGCCTTTATCAACCTCATGGTAGTAGATCAGGTTTTTAAACGCACGTTGAACCCAACTACGCGGCGCGTGCCAGAGCTCACCTGGGAATACCGTGAATGCCGCAGGAACGGAGACTTCTCCTTTGTACACGACGCGTGCATTCTCCCAATAGAGTCTTGCCGCTGAGGCCCCTGTATTGGTAAGCCAATAAAGTGTTATGTTATCGAGAAACTCATCCCGGGTAAGATCACCGTCAGGGTGCCCGTCAAAAGCACCTGAGAGTAGCTCATAACTGTGCGGATCATGATCCAGCAGCCAGGCTGCCAGGCCTGTAGGAGATTCGGCCAGGCTATAACCGATGGTCTGCGGACGTTTTGCTTGTTCAATAAGATAGGCAAGCGGGTTGAGCGCTTTCCTTTGATTGTATGCTAACTTCTCTTCCTCCGACAAACCTTCCGGTGCCGGCTCACCTGCGGCTATAGCCCGGTTTACTTCGGGTGGAAGGGTTAAAAGCAAATTCATATGAACACCAAGCAGCCCCTGTGGTGCGAGATGGGCCATCGCCTCTGAAACCTTTGCGCCCCAGTCGCCCCCCTGTGCGACATAGTTGCTGTACCCCAGGCGTTTCATTAATGTATCCCAGGCGCGGGCTATGTGGTCGGTATTCCAGCCTGTAGTAGTTGGCTTGCCCGAAAAACCGTAGCCCGGCATTGCAGGTATAACGACGTCAAATGCGTCTTCGGCTTTTCCCCCATAGGCAACCGGATCAGTCAAAGGGCCGATTAATTTCAATTCTTCAATTATTGAACCTGGCCAGCCATGGGTAATAATAATTGGCAGGGCATGCGGTTCTTTAGAACGAACGTGTATGAAATAAATGTCGACGCCGTCAATGTTGGTTTTAAATT
>DATHLW010000436.1:0-4914 GCA_035487675.1 Mucilaginibacter sp.
AGAGCGCCACGTTAAAATTGCCAATATCGTTTTAGAAAAAGCAAAACGAATGGTAGAATGCGGTCACGATGTGGTGATCCTGCTTGATTCTATTACCCGCCTTGCACGTGCATACAATACAGTGGCCCCTGCGTCCGGTAAAATATTATCAGGCGGTGTTGATGCAAATGCTTTGCACAAGCCTAAGCGTTTCTTCGGTGCGGCACGTAATATTGAGGACGGCGGTTCATTGACCATCATTGCCACTGCACTGACAGAAACCGGCTCTAAGATGGACGAAGTTATCTTCGAAGAGTTTAAAGGTACCGGTAATATGGAACTGCAACTCGACCGTAAATTATCTAACAAACGTATATTCCCTGCAATCGATATCACCGCGTCAAGCACACGCCGCGACGATTTACTGCTTGATCGCGATACTTTACAGCGTGTTTGGATATTGCGTAATCATTTGGCAGATATGAATTCACAGGAAGCTATGGAGTTTTTGCAAAGCCAGATAAGAGGCACAAAAACTAACGAAGAATTCCTGATCTCGATGAATTCTTAATATTTTTGGATATATGAAGTCATAAAGTATATTTATGACTTCATAATTTCTTTATAAAACCTGCATATCTTCGCCCCTGAAAAATGAACAAGCGCGTAAGCAAACACGTTCCCAATGCCATCACCTGTGCTAACCTGTTCAGCGGCTGCGTGGGGATAGTTTTTGCCTTCCAGGAAAACCTGATCTTTGCATCCTACGCCCTTTTCTTAGCTGCGATATTTGATTTTTTTGACGGTTTTGCATCACGCGTTCTGAAATCGTTCTCTTACATTGGCAAGGACCTTGATTCGTTAGCCGATATGGTAAGCTTTGGCTTCCTGCCATCGGCTATCATGTATGAGCTTTTTTTACAGGCTCCGCAAATACCCAACGTAAGTTCGTGGTTAAATTTTAGTGCCTTCCTGATCTCGGTTTTTTCGGCATTAAGGCTGGCCAAGTTTAATAATGATACCCGACAGGCCGATAGTTTTATAGGCTTGCCAACCCCGGCAAATGCCATCCTGATAGCTTCAATTCCGTTTATATTGGAACATCATCCCTCTTTTATAAAATACATTTTAAATACCTACGGATTGGCTGTATTCGTTTTGGTAATGTGTTCGTTATTAGTGGCTGAGATACCGTTGATGTCGCTCAAATTCAAGAATTCAGATCTCGACAAGAACATTTACCGCTATTTATTATTACTGTTTTCGGCAATATTGATACTATTTTTTAAATTTGCCGCAGTTCCGGTGATCATATTAATGTATATCACCTTATCTATCATTCAATTTAAGTTCTCTAATGACACCATCATGAGCGGCCATCAAAAAAATAAATAATTGCTCATGATAGCTTCATTGCCCTTAAAAAACAAAATACTATAATGAAAAAGTTTCAGGCTGAAATTGACGTAATGCCCAAAAAGGAAATTCTTGATCCCCAAGGAAAAGCAGTAACCGGTAGTATGAAAAATCTTGGATTAACCGAAATACATAACGTACGTATCGGCAAGCATATTTCACTCGAGATTGAGGCTGAGAACGAAGACATTGCCAACTCCAAAGTTGAACAGGCCTGCAAAAGCTTGTTGGCCAATTTGATTATGGAAAGCTATAGCTTTAAAATTCAGAAAGTTTAATTTCCGGCTTCTTTTTCGGCTTTGATGCGTGAAAGCGCAATCAGGTTACTTTCTATAAGGTCCTTTGCCTGGTAGTATTTAGATTTTATCTGAGCTGGCTCTTGCCCGCCCGCCTTGCAAAGAAGTTCTATTTCCTGTAGTAATTCCTGCGAGATAAGCATTCCGAAGAAACCCATTGATGGTTTTAATTTATGGGCAGAAGCTGCCGCCGAGACCCAGTCGTCCGCTTGCAATGCATTGTCAATGCTCTGAAGCATTTCAGGCGCTTGCTGTAATAACATGTCAATAGATTCCACGACAAATTCATCACTGCCATCAGCAATTTCGTATAAGAATGTAAGATCAAGATCTGGTGTGGCCGGGCTGTCAGACATGTTTAGGCTTTATGAAATATTTATAAATCAGTTGGTCTATGAATTCAAAATTATAACTTTTTTACGATCAAGTTATCTTTAAGTTCGTTTTTAAGTTCAAAAATACTTTTTTTTAATATTGGATGCTCCAAATCGGGTGCAATTTCACTTAACGGAGCCAAAGTAAACATCCGTTTTTGTAGTTCAGGATGTGGTACCGTAAGTCCGTGGCTTGCAATAATATCCAGTCCATAGAACAATATATCGATGTCTATGATCCGTGATCCCCATTTTTCTTCCCTCACCCGCCCCATCAAATTTTCAATATTTAATATTTTCCCGAGTACCTGCTCTGCTGGGAACCTCGTTTTTATCTGAACTACCTGGTTTAAATAGCTCGGCTCATCTGTTTTTCCCCATGCCTGCGTCTCATAAACCGACGATTTTTTTTCAATTGGCCCCAAATCGTCCGCAATAAAATCGATCGCTTTCTGTAAGAACGCTTCCCTGTCGCCCAGATTACTTCCCAATAACAAAAAAACATCAATCATTGTTGTAACAAATATTATAGACAAAGCTCTTAATATTATACATATTGAATTGCTAAGTTTGCATAGATAAAAGATTTATAATATTTAATGAAACAATTCTTCAAATTTGTTTTCGCCACGGTGGTGGGGATTATTGTGTGCAGTGTAATTTTTATAATAATTATTATCGGTATAGTGGTGGCGGCAAGTGGCGATAAACATGTCGAAATTGATTCAAACTCGTACTTACACATTGCTTTTACCCGAGAAATTCCCGAACGCACCCCTTATAACCCGCTTGCGGGCCTTGATTTTTTAGGTATCGACGGTGATAAAAATTTAGGCCTGAATGATATACTGGCTAATATAAAAAGAGCAAAAACGGACGATAATATAAAAGGCATATTCCTTGATGAAAGCTACATGCTTTCGGGACAGGCTACTACGGAAGAAATACGTGATGCACTGATCGACTTTAAAAAATCGGGCAAATTCATCATCGCTTATTCCGAAGTTTACACCCAGGGCTTTTATTACCTCGCTTCTGTAGCCGATAAAGTATACATCAATCCGAAAGGCATATTTGAGTTCAGCGGGTTCAATTCACAAATTACTTTCTTTAAGGGAGCGCTGGATAAATTAGGTATCCAGGCTCAGGTAATTAAAGTAGGCACTTATAAAAGCGCTGTTGAACCTTTTGTGCTCAGCAAAATGAGTGATGCTAACCGCATGCAGGTAAATTCTTACCTGGGATCGTTATATAACTATTTCCTGACCGGTATAAGTAACAGTCGTAAGATCAGTAAAGATTCACTTTTCTATATCGCTAATAATCTAAAAATTCAGCTTCCTGAAGACGCCTTAAAATACAAATTGGTTGACGGGCTAAAGTACAAAGACGAAGTATTGGATGAACTGAGGGAACGCACCGGAATAAGTTCCAAAAAAGATCTGCATAAAGCAGAAATGGGGGACTATGCTACCGGCAATAGCACGACCAATGATAGTCAAGACGGTAAAAAGGCCATCAAAAACCAGATAGCTATTGTTTATGCATCAGGCGAGATCAACGGTGGCGAAGGTGATGACAACACTATCGGATCAGAAAAAATATCAAGCGCTTTGCGTAAGGTTAGGCTGGATGATAATGTGAAAGCTGTTGTCCTGCGCGTTAATTCTCCGGGCGGGAGTTCGCTTGCATCCGATGTGATCTGGCGTGAGGTGATGCTGACCAAGAAGGTGAAACCGATCATTGTTTCTATGGGCGACCTGGCTGCTTCCGGCGGATATTATATCTCCTGCGCAGCTGACTCCATTATTGCTGAACCAAATACAATAACCGGTTCCATTGGCATTTTTGCGATCATCCCTAATCTTCAGAAATTGTTCAATGATAAACTGGGTATCACTTTTGACGGCGTGAAAACCGGAAAATATGCAGACCTGGGCGATATAAGCAAGCCTTTATCCCCAGAGGAAAAGGCCATTCTGCAAAATAATGTGAACCATGGCTATGATGATTTCACTAAAGCTGTGGCCGAAGGTCGTCATAAAACACAGGCTTATATCAACAGCATTGGCCAAGGCCGTGTTTGGACAGGCGAACAGGCTGTAAAAAATGGTTTGGTAGATCGCCTTGGTAACATTAACGACGCCATATGGTCGGCAGCTAAAAAAGCAAATATTAAGAAATACAAAATTGTAGCCTACCCCGAACAAAAGAAAGGCGTGTTTAATAAATTCGGTTCAGATATCAGCACTCAGATGAAGGCTCATTTTGTAAAATCTGAACTGGGTGATAACTACAGGTACTACGAACAGATAAAAGGCCTTACCCAAATGATGAGGACACCGCAAATGCGTATGCCTTATGATATTGTGATCCACTAAATAATATAACTTCTTATAGTTAAGGTCATGTTCCCCAGAATATGACCTTATTTTTTGGGTTTAAATATTAAATGCCCTGCCATCACCTATGAGGTATGAACTATTTTGTATTTTTACCGACCAAATCTCATGGAAAACAAACCCATTGCCCGTACGCTCAGACTGTTGTCGCAACTGATGGAATTGCACGACGAGAACCCGTTCAAGGTTAAGTCGCTGGTCAATGCTGCATTTAAGGTGGATAAGCTCCCCTATCGCATCGCAGGCAAAAGTTTGGCTGAGCTGGAGAAAATTGATGGGATAGGCAAAAGTACAGCAACCAAAATAATTGAACTGCTGGAAACGGGCACTATAACCGAATTAACTGACCTGCTATCAGCTACGCCAGAAGGCATAGTTGAGATGCTGGGTATTAAAGGTATCGGCCCTAAAAAAATAGCTGTTATCTGGCATGATCTGGGCATTGAA
>DATHLW010000437.1:0-5619 GCA_035487675.1 Mucilaginibacter sp.
CAGGTCAATGTTCCGGTTTTATTACGGTCCGATGCCTTTACTTCATCTTTGCCAACAATGCTGACCGTGCTATCGCTTTTCGCAGCAGCAGCCAGACGTTTTGCTTCCCTGGCGGTCAATACCTCCCCCGGGTTTTGCAGATCACCGGAGCCTGCAACGATCATATCAGCCGGGGCGGTGATGTAATAATCCATATCACCATACTCGCAATAAAACTCGCCGTTACCCAGGTAAGGCAGGGTGTTCCACCCGCGCACATCATCAAACACACACATGCGCGGATACCATTGGGCTAATTGGTAAATGACCCCGTTTTGAGCAATTAACCGCCCCATCCGGTCTGCGCCGTGTTCGGGAATAGCAAATGAATAATCAATATTGATGGTGATCTTATCTCCCTGCTGTTTTAATGCAAAAGGCAGGCGTACCTGCATCCGGGTATCGGTAATATAAGGGGTTATGGTATAGTCTTTCCCAGCATAACTAACAGATACTTTACCAATATCATAACCACCTTTAAACCCGTTGGAATCGAACCTGTCGCCAGGGGGAGTTTTAGCTACACCACGCGAATCTGCTTTAAATAAATTCTGATCAAGCTGCAGCCATAAATAGTTCAACGTGTCAGGACTATTATTTGTATAGCTGATGCTGACATCTCCTTTAACTGTGTTGTCTTTTTCCAGCAATGCTGCATGAATAGTATAATCAGCCCGGTTTTGCCAGTATTTTGGGCCGGGCGAACCATTACCATTACGCATTTCATTGCTATTATTGGGCAAAAACTGCGGGTCAAAAACCTGATTTTTGTCATATGTTGACTTCACCTGTGCATACGTGAAAATGGGTGCAAAAAACACCACTGCAAACCATATTTTGAGTTGCTTATTCATCAATTTATATTGATTGGGTTTACTTATTTATATACTGCTGATCGCATTTATCCTTGCCAGGTATTCTTGCAATGTTTTTTCCGTAGGCTTTTCATGATCTGATCGTTTGATCAGGTCGGCTATTGAATTTTCAAGACTGCTATCCACCATATCCGGGTAAGGCGCGCCTACGCCCAGGTTTTCGGGCCACAAACGGGCCTCGTCCACTTTTTTCATGGCATCGGGCAACTGCCCTTCCCTGATCAATTCGATCGCCAGCATCAGCTTGGTTTGCTCGTATAACTTATGCCCGTCTTTTGCGCCCTCATAAGGGAGTACCTGTAATTTAGCAAGGATCTTTTCAGTAGCAGTATAACGGTTATTGGCCATCAGGCAACGTGCATACAGCATACCTGCGATATAATTGTCTTTGTGTGCAATGTAAAATGGTTCAATCGTTTTTAGAGCTTGCGCATCCTGTTTCTGAGCGATCAAAAATTCGGTCAGGTATTTAATATACCGCAAATCGTCAGGTGCAATCTTTGTGGCTTTTGTCAGGTAATTCAATTGACTTTGCTTATCCGCCGAATCACACAATCGAGCGCGGACTACATAATATGGTGCAAAATCAGGCTCGGCATTTACTTTATTGATAGACAGTTGTGCCTTTGTTCGATCTTTTGCTGCTTCATATATTAAAGCGAGATAATAATTGGGCTTCCAATCATTCGTATTCTTTGCAGCCCATTCTATTACCGTAGCACTCTGAGGCCGGAAAGGAAATACCAGCAAAGCGCTGCCATTTTGTGCTTCGGTCAACCTTTGCTTCGCATCGCTATCATTCCGGTGCAACCATGCTAACCAATACAGCAGCTCATCATTCTTTTGTGGTGCGGTTTCTAAAATAATTTTGCTTTCATTATCCAGGTTCAGGTCATGATACCAAACGGCCAGATCAAGATAGGTTTGCTGAGGCATTTCATTACTGATCAGGCCGGTAAATGCGGTTTTGTTTTCAGCTGACTTATTGGCCAGGTATTCTTCGAAGCGGATAAAATGGTTGAAAGGATCAATTGCCAAGATTCTTTCTTTTGTGGCTTTTTCTTGTTTAGTATTTTGTAATAACCGCGCCGATACATATTCTAACTGCAATGCAGTAATATTTTCGCTGTTATACACCAGGCTTTTTGAAGCATAGCTCAATGCCTCATCAAATTTGTGCTGACTGATCTTGATCTTGCTTAATTCTGTTAAGGCTGCCGCTCTGTATTCGTCTGTTAGTGTCGCTACTTCAAAACCGTCTTCGGCATCGTATACTTTATCCAGTTTTAGTGCCGATAAAGCGTAATAGTAATTAGCCATGCCATTATAAGTATCCAGGCTTATCGCGTTGCGTGCGTATTCAAAAGCTGATTCATAGTCCATCTTGCGGTATTGAAGCATCGCCATTTCGGCAAGTGCTGGGATCAGTCCGGGATCAAGCTTAAGCGATTTGCTGATACTTGTTTCGGCCTCTGTATAATAACGGGTATCAGCCTGGTATTTGCCTTTTATATAAAGGCCATAAGCTGAATCGTAATCTAATTTTTCTAATGGCTTTGTTGGTCTGCTCAATACTTTAGCCGTGCTGTCTTTCGAACTCCATTCACAGCTACCTAATATAATACGCCCAATCTGCTGACCATTATTCAAATGAATAGTTTCCTCTAAATTTTGTAAAGGCTCTAAATTGATGGGCTTGTTCAGTATCGGTTTGCCTTCCCTATCCCATATTTTTAGAGTGTCCTTCATATATTTTACCGGTGAGAAGTAAACAGCAGCAGAGCTCTCTCCCCTTTTGATATTCAGCACACCACTCGTATCGGCCATAGCTACGCCGTTGGTTTTGCTATATGGATACCAGTATTCCGTCCAGCTATCAGTTTGATAAGGCGAAAAGCTGAACTGTTTGTAAGGCGTGTACATACTTTCCTGCGCATTCTGGATATACAATCTACCGCTTTGCAACTCGGTATATTGCCCGACATTGTCATTCAGCAATTTGTCCCAGATGGCTCCACTGCGGGCTTTCCCCCATATCCAAATCTTCTTGCCTACCTTATCCTCACGATTGGCATAATGAATCATGCCGTAATTATCTTTTTGCCAAAATCCGCCCCAATATTTACTATAGGTTCCGGTAATGTGGTATGACTGGCTCCCACCAAAATCATTTTGCTTATAAAAGGAAATGTTCCTGTTATGCTCCTTGTCATAAGGCCAATCGTATGATTTGCCATCATGAAATAAATGATGCGTTCCCGGCTCGATAAACTCCAGGTCGTCGTCAGCTTTTAACGCAAGATTCATCCAGCTGTAATAAGGTTGATCCAGGCTGGTTTGATTATGCCAGAAAACATGTGTGGTAAAATAAGCTTTATCCTTTGGGAGTCTTATCTCCATGTTCCAACGGGTTTGCGTAAGCAAGTCGAGCAAACTAATTATACAACTTACACTGCCATCGTCATTCTTCTTCGTGAGGTAATCTACTGCGTTTGATACACCGGGCGTATGACCAATTATTCCAAAATTGGCTTCAAGGCCCCCGCTTGTCCATGGCCCGCGCATAGCAATGTCCCTGAATTTTATCACATCATTCTGATAAATAAATGAGCGATTATTTTTCTTATCAATGGCCGTCCATATTTTACCGCCTATCTGGGGCATTACCCATAGTTTGATAAAATCGTTCTCCAGTTCAACCACCTTCCATTTCTGTTGGACAGGCTTATTGGTAAAACCATCAAAACGGAAATAAGGATAAATAAGGCCGGGATTGGCAACCGGATCGGGATCTGAAAAAGGGTAAGTTTTAAACTCTTTTTCAAACTCTTTTATTGTCGCATTATTTTGTGCCATCGCCGTGGATTGCACCAGGCAGAACAAGCAAGAACAAACAGTTGCTATCCAATAATATGCTTTCATCCGTATTGAGGTTTAATTGATCAAATCATTTTAAAATCAGCAGCCAGCCTTTACCTTTTGAAACAGGTATTTCATCATTCACGCCAAACTTACCGGCGGACTGAAAATTAGTAATATCAGGCGCTGTTAATATTGCCTTTGCCGGATCTATGCCCAATGCTTTCCAATCAATATTTAACCTGATCTTAGTATCATCCGCTGCCCAGCTTGCAATGGCGATCATCACTTTTTTATCCTTAACATAAGCCGTGGCCAGCACATCTTTGTTGTTAGTTTTAACCGGGTTATGACTTACCCAATACCCGATCATTTTACTTCCTTTGATACCGAAATCATCCCATACTTTCCAGATAGGACGTGGATCAGCATGATCGGACCAAGGCATACGGTTAGTCATACCATAAACCATACCCCTCCATGGATTACCGCCGCCCTGCAGCATTTCACCCATCAGGCCATACGGTATCCCGGATACCTCGACCATAAAGAAGTCCGGGTCATTTTTCTCATAATCAAAATACTCACCAAACCAAAGACGGTTCAGATATGGAAAGTGTTCCAAATACAGGTTGGCACTATTATTAAAGCCGTCGCTTTTGTTGTATTGATTAGCCGAGTGCAGGTCGATAATACCCGGGTGTCCGTTTTGGGTAAGCACGCGTTTGATGCGCTTCATGGTGGTTCGGTCAAATGCTACATCATCCAGGTAAATGCCGTCGATACCTACGTTGTTTACCAGCCAGTTCATGCCCTCTACATAGTAATTATGCCACCTGCTTACACCGCTATTGATGATAGCCGCATCCTTTTGTTCAGGCACATACCAGGCCCCGATGTAGTCGCTCCCCAAATGTTCCTGAAGCCATGAATAACCTCCCCCCTTACCCGGCGAATAGATTTCGTGCCCCAGGCTGCGCATAGGCTGAATTTCATAGGCACTGTTAGAAAGTTCACGCACCGTGTTATATATCTTCACCTTCAAACCCAATTGATGTGCTGAGTCGATATAGCTCTTCATGCTGTGCCAGGCGATGAACGGATAATTGATGTACGGATTAATGGCATTACCATGGTGAATATTGATCACGGTCGCACCGGTAGCTTTAATGCTGTCGATAGGGGTGTATTTATGATAAAAACGCATATCCCACTGCTGACCGGTATTGATAGGATGGAAAGGCGTGATCATCAGGGTAAAGTTATAATACAAAACATCCCCTTTTTTCATGCTGCGCCCGCCGCTGTAACTGGTTACATTGGCACCGCTGGCATTGGCGTTGATATTGATACCTCCCTTACCCTCATTACCCCATGACGAAGGCAGGATCAACGGCTTGGCAAGATAAAAGTTGGTATTCAGCGGACGTACATACTTATCATCCCTGAGCGAGAACTGCAAACCGGCATTCACATTGCCTACCCAGGCGCCATCCTGGTTCTTATGTGCCACATCCCAGTGCCATTCGTAATTCTCAGGCAACTTCCCTCCTTTTTGGTTAAGCCCCATCATATAATGTGATGTCTGCTTGCTTAATGGGATCACCATTTGTATATCGTCCAGGTTAACATCATTCAGAGCGGTTACCTTCACCTGGTAATTCATAAAGCCATCAAACTCAACGCGACCGGTCACATTCATGCTGACGTCGCTACTAGTGTTGCTACTGTTCCAGCTTACCGTTCCAGGTTCTGTTTGTGTTATTTTAAGCTGGCCTGCTTTCCATTTCTCAATTTTCCCGGCTTTATCCTTTACATTAAACTGGAAAGGTTGCGATAACACATG
>DATHLW010000438.1:0-5736 GCA_035487675.1 Mucilaginibacter sp.
CCGAAGATAAATTCGCCCAGTCCACCAGCCGCGATGTACGATGCCAGGGTAGCTACACCCACGTTAATCACTGTAGCTGTACGGATACCGGCAAGTATTACAGGCATTGCCAGAGGGAGCTCCACTTTAAATAATATCTGCCACTTGTTCATGCCCATGGCCATAGCGGCTTCTTTCACGGCTGCGTCGACACCTGTAATCCCCGTGTAAGTATTCCTGATGATCGGTAAAAGTGCATATAATAACAAAGCAACAATAGCCGGTTTGGCGCCAATGCCGAGCAGCGGGATCATAAAGCCCAAAAGGGCAATGCTTGGAATAGTTTGTAATATGCCCGCTGCGCCTAAAATAATGCCGGAGAATTGTTTTCTCCTGGTTATCCAGATACCTAATGGTAAACCAATCACTACGGCAATAATGAGCGAAATAAAAGTAAGCCCGATGTGCTGGAAGGTTTGGGTGACCAGTTTATCGCTTTGCTGGCGCATGAATTCCCATAGGGTTTGCTGATGTTCATTCATGGGTGCGATTGCTTTGGTATTTGTAAAATGCAGCGATCAGTTGTTCAAACCCGACTGACCTTGTTTCGTGCTCATGCGTAATATTCAAAAGATCTGCCTGGTGATAGTTGAATTTTTCTAACCCCGCCCATATAGCCACTTCCGCGGAAAGGGGAGCTGCTTTTGCATCTTCTTTACAATTTGGCAATAGGTTCCAGATATCTTTGATGCGAATGGCCTTAAATTCAAGTTGTAGCCTTTGCTCTTTTAAAAATGATTCGACAAAATGATTGGCGGGCTTAAAAAGCAACTCAGCAGGTGTACCGATCTGGACGATCTTTCCTTTATCCATCAGGCATATACGGTCACCCAGTTCAAAAGCTTCCTGTACGTCATGTGTCACCATGATGATCGTTTTTCGTTTTAGCTCGTCCAGCGCTTTGAATTCAGCATGAATTTTTGAACGGGTGACGTTATCCAGTGCACCGAACGGTTCATCCATCAGTAAAACAGGGGGATCGGCTACTAATGCCCTCGCCAGACCTACACGCTGCTGCTGGCCGCCGCTTAGCTCGTTTGGATAGGCTTTTAATTGATCCTTAGATAGATGCAATTTCTCAATCAATTCAGTAATCTGGTTTTCAATGCGTTTGTTATCCCACTTTAGTAATTGAGGAACGATAGCAATATTTTCGGCAACGGTGTAGTGAGGGAAAAGGCCATTGTTTTGCAATACATAACCAATGCTGCGCCTTAAAATTTCGGGTGATTGGTCGTAAATATTTTTTCCGTCGATAAAGACTTTACCCGATGTCGGTTCGATCAGGCGGTTGATCATTTTTAGGGTAGTGGTTTTACCACAGCCGCTGGTGCCTAAAAGTATAAGCGTCTCCCGTTCCTGCACATCAAATGAGATGCCGTCAACAGCCTTTATATTGCCAAATTGTTTGCTTAAATGTTCAACCGTGATCATGGCGGGTTTAGTCTTCGATAGTCATAAAAAGGTTATTCAACGACTCAGAATACAGCGGATGAGCGAATACACAAAAGCGGATGCGATCATAAGTTATGCCACCCTCCATCGCCATTTGCAATACGGTCATGATTTCACCGCCGTCTTGTCCCAAAACGGTTGCCCCCAATATCTTTTTGGTTTTTGGATCGACAACAGCCTTCATAAATCCACGGGTATCCCCGGTTTCTATAGCACGGGCCACACGCGCCATTGGCAATTTGGCAACTTTAACTTTCAGGCCCTGCTTTTTAGCCTCATTTTCATCTATTCCGACACGTCCCAGTTGCGGGTCGGTGAACATGCAATAGGGGACAGGCCTGTCTTTTGTACTCAGGTTTTCGCCCTTCACCACGTTGCGGTAAACAATAGTAAAATCGTTATAGGATATATGGGTAAACGCCGGGCCGCCTTTAACATCCCCCAGTGCATAAATACCCCCTGCACTGGTCTCCAGTTTATCGTTTACTTTGATGAAGCCCCGGTCATCTGTTTTAACACTTGTTTTTTCAAGTGCCAGCATTTCCGTATTCGGGGCACGGCCAACAGCAATCAGCACATGTGAACATTTTATCTTTTGCTCTGTTTCGCGTGTTTTTATTGTGGCTGATATATTCCCTTTACCGGTCTTTTTAAACCTGACGGCTTGCGAATCAGTTAATATTTTGATTTTCTCTTCTTCGAGAATATGGATCAATTCGGTTGAGATATCTTCATCCTCCCTTGCTACAATTCTTGACGATCTTTCCAGTATGGTGACTTTACTTCCAAACCTTCTGAACATCTGCCCAAATTCAAGTCCAATATAATTGCCTCCGATAACCAGAAGGTGTTCGGGTACCTTGTTTAAGTCTAATATTGTGGTTGATGTGAGATAACCGATATCGCTTAATCCCTCGATTGCCGGGATGACGGTTCTGCAGCCCGTGTTCATAAAGATCAGATCAGCTTTCATCTCCTCTTGTCCGCCATCATTCAGTTTTACCGAAATGATTTTAGGCCCGATAAATGTAGCTTCACCAAATATCAGGCTGAGGCCTTTTGTAGCCTCAAGCCCTTTCTGACTCCCATTGCGAAAAAGCGACACGACATCATTTTTCCGTTTTTGGATCTGCGACATATTCACCTTGTAACTCTTGATATCGATTCCAAGATCACTGCCTTTTGATGCGATGTAGGCTGCCTTTGCCGAAGCCACCCAGGTTTTAGTAGGCGTACAGCCGTCATTTACGCAGGTGCCACCTACATATCTTCTTTCAATCAATGCAGTTTTTTTGCCGGCAAGAGCAAGTTTTTTGGCAAGAGGGCCACCAGCCTGCCCGGAGCCGATCACAATAGCGTCGTAGGTTTTCATATCACCCGGTTATTTTCAAGTGTTTTGTTAGATTTTGTAATTTATTGAATGATTGACTTTTAGTCGCGGCAGATAAAAAAACTTACAAACTATATATAGATTCAACATAAATGTATAACAATTGGCTTTAAGATTTACAATGGATGGGGAAGCAAATTGTTTTTATGACTTAATTATCACAGTCTTACAAAGGCTTTAAATATTTTTTAAAAAATTATTTTAAAACTTCTTCGAAAGCTATATCTTTGCCATCCCGAAATGAGGAATTCTAAATTGAGTTTCTCACAACAAAAAGGCCCGTTCGTCTAGGGGTTAGGACGTTAGATTTTCATTCTAGAAACAGGGGTTCGATTCCCCTACGGGCTACCAAAGGGGAAAGGTTCTGAAAACAGGATTTTTCCCCTTTCTTTTTGCCTTGTAATTCACTGTTAATCAGCATAATAAGCGAAAGCGGTTCACTAAAATAAGCGGTTCGATGTTGTGTTCCGTCAAAACATAGATTTTCGGGGTACATCGAACCGATAATCTTTCTTTTCTCATCTAAAGAGGCAAATTTATAGTGCGCCTGAATATTGGAATACTTCGAAATCAAACAATCAATTAGCCCTTCAATCGTTTTTATCCCATCCGATTTGGCAGGTAATTCAGAAAGCTGGGCATCTAAGCGTCTTAGCTGGTCACTACATTCCGTTTTTATCGCTTTAAAGTCTTCAACATCAATATCCTCTGTCATAAATCGTTTTCTTGCGTTCGACAATATTTTTTCCTGTTCCTCTATTTTTAAGGCAATCATTTTGCGTTCGTCTAATTCCACGCGGTTTGCAGACTGATAGTAATCCAAAACCACAAGCTTAAATAGCTCGGCCACTCCCGGATTAAGCTGGAAATTCATCACATAATTCTCAAAATACTCATTTACTTCATTGGCCTTAAAACGGCTTTTGCAGAAGGAATCAGAACAATGGTAATAGTAATAATAACTATGTCTGCCTTTTGAAGCGCTGCCTGTTAGCATCCGGGTACACAGCGGGCACTTTAAGAACCCCTTTAGAGGCAGCATATCATCAGAGACAACCTTCGTTACTGCTTTTCGTTTATTGCCGTTTAAAACGTCCTGAACCTCATAAAATAGGCTTTCGGATATCAAAGGTTCGTGTTGGGCTTTTACAAATTGCATTTCTTCATTTTCAAATGGAGGGACGACAATAACG
The DNA here is from genome assembly GCA_035487675.1 of Mucilaginibacter sp. Lineage (GTDB taxonomy): Bacteria > Bacteroidota > Bacteroidia > Sphingobacteriales > Sphingobacteriaceae > Mucilaginibacter. The sequence continues at coordinate 4,078 of DATHLW010000438.1, forward strand.
CCGCAATACATGGGGTTGCGGATTAACTTCCAGAAATTATTCCGCTCACATTTAAGGCCTCGCTGATTTGCTTGTTTTCTAACCTGTTCACCATTTAATACCCCTTTCGACAATTCCTGAAATACCCATTTCATTATGTTTGCTTCCGGTTCTTTTGGGGCAATATATTTTTTTCCGTCAGGATGACTTAAATTCACATAGCCCCTTGGCGCTGTACTAATCCAGCGGCCTTCCTTTTTAGCCCTGCGCATGCCGCTTGAAGTATTCAGTGCCCGCCGTCCATTTTCGGCTTCAGGGATAGACAAATACACAGCCAGCATTACGGTACTTTCCGGAATACTAAAATCTATAGGCTGGTCGATTGCCATAGCCTGGACGTTGATGCTCCGCAATATCCCGATCATTTGATAGGCATATTCTATATTTCGGCTAAACCTGTCCCATTTTATAAAAAGAACATTTTCCGGTTCTTTCTTTTTCCGGGTCTTTAATGTATTCAGGAGTTTTGTCCATTGCGGACGGTTAAAATTCTTAGCAGAATAGTCTTCCCGGTAAATACCTTTAACTTCTATGTTGTTAAATTCACAGTGGCGGAGCAATCGATCTTCTTGTTCAGGCAGGGAGTAGCCTTTCTTTTTTTGCTCGTCTGTACTGACACGTACATACAAATAAGCGGATTTCATAAAAACAATACTTTGAAAAACAGACCATTATAAAATCAATCTTTCTTCTCGTTAAAGTATTGATGCACAGACAATTTAGCTAAAAAATATAAGAAATCCAAAATTTTTTCTACTTGTTTTTCATCGCATTCGACACCATTTTTCCGCAATATTTTTACCGCTTGTTCAGGTGTTATGCTTCTTTTTTGAGGCATATTTAATCTCATTCCGATAGTTTAAACACAATAATGCCACTTAAAAAACCAGAATAGAGGGTTTAAGGAGGTTTCAAACCTCCTATTTTGTCCCTGTGCTACCGCTCATTCTCCTCATCCAATCTCTTCAAAACAGCGTTCTTCATCTCATCCAGATACTTTGTGGGTTTTATTCTTTTCCTTCTCGAAATCGATTGCCATCGTCTAAAGGCCGTCCCGATTTTAATCCGAAAACATCTTTCCAAGCACTCCAATATTTCGGTAATAGTTGCATTACCGTTATTCACCTGGCCGGTCAGCCAGACGCCATATCCTATTTCAGCAAGATTGATCGTTTCGCCGGTCCATTTAACTTCAGCAGAGTTTATTCCTGGGTCGCTGTGAGTCCTAACGGGATTTTGCAGGCTCTTTAACTCATCTACGAGATAAGCCCTCAGTTTTTCATAGGCGATGAACTTAGCAAACAGATGATCGCCTTTAGTAGAAAACTGTGGATCCAGGTCAGGCGTTTCCGGCAATACAATATTCGAAGCCTCGTTGCCACGAACAAACAGTACCTGGTCCAGTTCGGTAAACTCAAATTTGTAATACTGGTAAAGGAACTGTTGCTGGGTGAAAAACCTGTTAATAAAGGCCAGTTCCTGTTCGTAATAACTTTTAAGCGATTGGCTGTCGGTTAAGGGCCGGTTGGCTTCTATAGTAAACTTCTCCAATGCATAATACTGTTCTGCTATAAAAAGCGGTTTCCAGTTCTTAAAAAAAACAATTTCTTCCTGTTCGTT
>DATHLW010000439.1:0-3043 GCA_035487675.1 Mucilaginibacter sp.
TTAAGTCGTATGATAATCCTGCGGCACTTTCCTGTAACTCTTTAATTTCTGAAAAGAAGGTTTCCCGGCTCGAATCGGGTAAAAAATCAGATGGCTGCCAGATAGTATCTACTGGTTTCAGATACTCGGTGATCTTTTGGAGCATAAATATTTCAATATGCTCCATCACTTCTCTGCGCTTCTCTTCAAAAAATTTCATGATTATGTAATAGGGTGCAAAGGTAACTAATTATACTAAGTAAATAGCAAAGTATTTGTTTTAGTTTTCAGGATGATAGCCGATTGCATCTTTCATGCAATCAGGCAGATTGGATAAAGATGGCCTGCCATCAAAAAGGGAAAAATTGGTGCTATAGTCCCATAATATTCCGGGCATGTGCATGGCCTTTAAAGTTTGCCTTACAGCTTTGATATACCTGCACCGGCTCTCAAGATCAGAATATTTATTATAAGCACCATATTCACCACATAAAAGTGGTACGTTGTATTTAAGGCCCCAGTTTTTTACGATTTGTAGCTTGTCCCTTACGGATTGTTCATTCCCGTCCGTACGGTACTGATAATAATTGGTTTCACCCCAGGTATTTTTGGCTTTTGGATTTAGCGTCGGAAAGCTTTCAGCATTGTATGGAAAGGGAACCCCGGTTGTAGCCACCTGATCGCCAACCCATTCGGCTCCCTGATGAGTAAAGAAAAAGGGCTCATAAAAATGAAAAGTATAAATAATGTTGTTATCGTCTAAAGGATTGGTCCGGCTTAGTTCATAAATGCTGTTAAAGTTTGAGGCGCCAACAATAAGCGTGCGCTTTTTATCAATTTTCCGTATCGCTTTAATTATTTCATTCGCTGCATTTTCCCATATATCGGGGTTCATGTGCGGGGGTTCATTATACAGTTCAAAAAAGAGAGCATCGTCGTTTTGATGAAAATATTTTTTTGTGAGCGTAATCCACAAATTAATAATATTTTGACTTTCAGCCACATAAGTATTTTCATCTAAATTACCTGAATGGTAACAAATTATGAGCTTGAATCCGTATAAATGGCACATCCTTAGGATTTGATCAATATGTTCAATAACCCTTTGGTTCTGAGTACTATTGGTTTGAAAATACCTAAAGGCCACGGGAAGCCGGATGCATTGAAAACCAAGTTGTTTTAATAACCGAAAATCGGATGATTTAATGGTACTGCTATCTAAAATATCCTTGTTCCACGTCTCCTCAAGCCACGAAATGCTTATACCATTGTCGAGGCCCTGGGCCCTTTTAAAGACAGTGGACCGATCAGGGGATGGCTGTGCCTCGCAACCAATTGTTATGAATAACGTTAAAAGTGAAACCATTCCTAACAGCTTGTTAATAAACATTGTTGAATACGGCGATATTTTCACTTAATTTTATTTTATTAGCATACTAAATTAACAACTGGTTTAATCTTATTATAAATTAAGAAAACTATTATAATGTTTGTTCAAATCAACAAAGACGAATTATTAAAAGAGGTAACCAAAAAGGCCTGGTACCAGACTAACATCGTTATCTGGTCCATTATATTCCTTTTCCCTCTTTTTAGCATAATTGATTTCATTTATGTGCCGAGCCTTTGGCTGCAATTTTTTATTGTCCGCATTATAATTGTCCTGGTAATTTACATGTTATTTAATTTTTACCAAAGCAAGGGTAATAATTACCGGGTATTACTACATGTCGCGTTCTTCCTGCTTTCGGCCAATTCTGCACTCTTATGTACTTTGGTTACCCCGCAGGATTTGAATGTGTATTTCCTTTTATACTCTGTTGTAATTTTATTTTTTAACCTGCAGGTTTTCTGGGAGCCTATTAATTCGGTTATCCAAACATTGATTGCCATATTGCTGCTTACCTTGTTTTTCAACCTGTTTACCGATTATGGTGTAGACATATTTATCAACAATGGTGGCCAGTACTTTTTCATCATCACTATTATATCCTGCCTTATCCCCAATGCACGATACAAAGTGATCCTGCGTGATGTTCGTTCGCAAATAGTGATCGAAAAATCTAACGAGCAGCTAAAAGAACAGAACAGGGATATCTCTGAAAAGAACAATATTATCGATATGCAGTATGAAAAGCTGCGTAAGCTTGATGAGCAAAAGAACAGCTTTATAAATATTGCGGGCCACGACCTTAAGAACCTCATAGGTTCTATTATCATGAGTAACAATATGGTGAAGGAGGAAGAAGAGCGGCTGAGCACCGACCAAAAAGAATTTGTGGGCTATATCGGCGAGTCAGCAGAAAAAATGCAGTATATGTTGAATAAGTTGATGGACGTTCGCGAGATCGAGGCTCCTGAAATGAAATTCAACCTCGAAATATTTGATATTAATACGGAAGTACAGCATGTATACCGGGGCCTGATTGAAACTGCCCAGATGAAAAACATCCATTTGATAGACAACATACTGAAGCTGCCACTCAATGTGAAGCTCGACCGTGTGTTTACGGGCCAGATATTTCAGAATTTATTATCCAACATTATCAAATTTTCGCAAACAAATAACAACATTAAGGTAATTACCAGCCTGCAGCGTCAAAAGTTCATCTTCGAAATCGTGGATGAAGGCATTGCTATAGGCCAGGAAGAACTGGATATGATGTTTAACAAATTAAAAACTTTAAACGACGCATCGGGTAACGTGGAGAGCCGCCTCGGACTTGGCCTTTCTATAGCCAAGCTGATGACCCAGGAAATGGGCGGCGAGCTGATTTACAGAAGCGACGAACAAGGAAATTATTTTAGAGTAGAATTCAACGTGATCAACTAATACTTAGAACAAATGAATAAATTTTTAAGCCTTTTAGCTCTTGCATTACTGTTAAGTACAGCATCAATAGCGCAAAGCATTGTATCATTCAAGGCAATGGGACATGACGATGAGTCAATTTATGGAATGATCGGAGCAAGTTCATTCTATTTGAAAGTTAGCCCCCTTGTTGAGATGAAAGGGAGTAAACTGGTATTATATATCGAGCCCTCCCAGGCTTTAATAAAAGAT
>DATHLW010000440.1:0-3922 GCA_035487675.1 Mucilaginibacter sp.
TCCCCTCAAAAGAACAGGTATTTAGCTCGATTGCAAACGGACAATCTTTTGATGACGAGGCATTTTATAAACACGCGAGAAAAGGTGCGAACCTTTTAGGCATACCCTGGATCAAACGCCAAAATACTTTGTATTTTAAAACTTTGCTTTTACAGGGCGGGTTACCCATCAAACATATATCTAATAACAAAGGGCACTATAAGAAATTCCTGATAAAAATTCTTGAAATCAACCCAGCGAGTATCGACGACTTTGCCTTTGACCCGACAATCACTTCATTATTGCCCGGCTCCGCAAGGAACGATGAAATATACGAATGCTGCTTGGCCATTGTAAAAGCGATTAATGAGGAAGACCAGGAATATCTTGCTTTGCTAGATGATGATCAGGATCTAAAAGACATCAGTGGTGAACTCCGAATCAAAAAACAAAGCCTTACTGCCAGCCGCAAGCATAGTCGCTTTAAAGCGGCCTGGGTTTTTGAGCCTGACAAGGCAAAGATCCGTCTTTATCTCGGGATCGCGGAAATGTCAGGGGAAGAATTCAGCCGTTTGTTCCTAATTGAGAAGCACGACCCTGTCATTGATTTTGAATACAAACTATTTTACAATGACCTTATCATCTGCAAATTCGTTCGTCGCGCCAATGGCCATTTTCGGACGGATTGGCTCAAAAACGATCTGAGTTGGGATGGGAAGGATAGCTTTCCAGAGCTTTATGTGAGCGATACCAGCGGTATAGAGTACAATTGCAAGCACTTAATCACTTACCTGCCAAAATTGGACAAGCCTACCTTGTGGAGCCAATATTCAGAAACCCAATGGATCATGGAAAAGGGTAGCCATATCAACCAGGACGAAGGCTTCATCTTGTTTCCTGATGATTATCAGACCAGCACTACAGACGGTTTATATAACCTGCAGCTTTATGGAGTTCCTTTTCATTGGGTGCCATTTCAACAGACGATCTTGTTAAATCGTTCATCGGAAAAACAGCTATTCAAAACCAACAGCAAAAAGATCGAATGGTACTTTGCCGATCAGAAACCTAAATGGATGGAAAGGGCTAACGGCTACGTTACCCGCCGGAATCCGAAAATAGTTGTATACGATGAAAACGGCGAATCCATTAAGAACTGTCGCTATCGCTGGCGACAAAAACCCGTCACTATTTGGAGCGATTGGTCTATACCTATGCCGCCGGGATGGGCGGAAATCGAAATACAGGCTGCAGATTTAGTTGAATATGAGGAGTGCTTTAACATCGGTCTTCTTGAAGCCAATGTCAGTTCCAGTAGTTTGCACGAAGCCGAAGTGGATTTACTCAATAATGTCTTTTCTTTCAGGATAAATGAAAGTGCAGTATTGGGTATCGATAAATTAAATGACAATAGGATACGTTTAACTATTAAAGACACGGCCTGCCTCCCAACTGCCATACAAGCCAGCATTAAAAAGCATGGACAAAGCAAATCCTTAACGTATGAAATAGTCCCGCCATTTAAGGGCATTGAAATCATTGATAATGGACAGCGCATAGTAGCGAACGGATCATCTTTCCATCTCGGTGCACTTTACGGCTATCGCTTACTATCAAACCAAAGCAATCTCGTAGTCAATTTCTTTAATACGGGAAGGCCGGGTATTATTATTTCGGAGCATTTAAGTGAACGATTTATTCCATTAAGAACTTTCGAAGATAAAATAGTACAGTTATTTACCTTATCCGATTCGATGGATAGCGATGCAGAAATCGTTATGGAAATTGTCGAAGAGTTGGGTCATAGTCAAAAAAAAGTCAAGTCTTACACCATTAAGCGATACACTCAGAAAATCGACTCGTTCTTTGATGAAAATCAGGAACTCGTCGTTAATACGGGACCTGTGCATGTTGACTTGTATGCTATTCCGCTGGATTGCCGCAACGATCAGCTGGAACTACAAGACTTGGCAAATAATGGCAGTCAATATTTTTTCAGAAGTAGCGCTGGACTTGATAAGTTTATTGTTTTTAGTGCCAGGGAAAACGATGTAAAAGTACAGCCAGCCTTCCTGTCGCTTGACCCTAAAAATGAATCAACTTCCGGCGAAGACCGGGTCAAACGAATCATCAAATTAAAGGATGAGCTTTTAGCTGCTGGTTATAGCGATGATATCTGGCAACGTTTTCTTAACTATTATCACATTTGCTTAAATAATGAACTTCCGTTTTCTACTTTCGATATTTTAAGGGCGGCTGGTTTTTCCTCTCTATTAGCTGCCAAAATATTTATTTTCCTAACCTGTTTTGATGAGTCGCAAACTTTTGCTGAAGTAACATATCAAAAATTGGAAAACGATCTTGGATTTTGCTTTCACTGGATCAATAAAGAGCATTGGTACCAGGCCATGGAGTGGCTTGCTAATGATACCGATCCTTGTTTAATGATGGAGTTTTTTACTGCCGTAAAATGTCACTTTTACAACATTAACCCTGTTCAGCAATTCGAAAAGACTGCCAACTATGTCCTGCAAGACACTAAACCTAAAATAGAAACAGGCTTTCACCTCAATGGTAGGATCAACTTACTAAGAGGCTCACTAGGCGGCAAAGTATTGACTGAACTTCCCAGGCAATCGCCAAGAGTGCCGGAAATATATAAGGAGATCATTCCGGTTGGCAATGACACCGCAGCGATTAAAGTCCTTCTCAAATCGCCCCTTTCAGTCGCATTGTCTATATCCGGAAAAGATGAGGGCTTATGGGGGCAGGAAAACGAAAACATCAGAAGAAACGTGAAATACAGCCAGCAGCTGGACCCTAAATGGTACGGCGAGGCAATCAACTATGCTTTAAGTAAACTATAGACCAGCCATGAACTTTAAAACTTTTTATCATAAAGCCCAAAACCGTCTGAAGGACTCCGTACTATCTCTATGGGCCACCGGTGATGCCGAAATGCAGCATTATTTTGAGGCCATACTACACAAAGAAGGTCTGATGGCGGAGCCTGTCTTTCAAACAGCCTTTCCCTGGGAGCCTTCTAATATCTCCTTTTCTGAAACCAACGGCATTTTCGACGAGCCGTTCATTAACGCTTTAGCTGCTATAAAGAATGAAGACTACCGATTCCCGAAAGACCGTAATCCATACAAACATCAAGTTGAGAGCTGGGATGCTTTGCTCAACAAAGGCAAATCTATCGCGGTGACTACGGGTACCGGTTCCGGTAAGACGGAATGTTTTATGTTGCCCGTTTTATATGACCTTTATACCAATTGCAGACCGGGAAATGGCATCAACGCACTATTTCTTTACCCACTTAACGCCCTGATCGGCAGTCAGAAAAAACGTATGGATGCCTGGTGTAAAGCCTTGAATGGTCTTTATTATGCTGTTTATAATGGCAATACGCCTGAAGATGCAAAAAGTGAAGATAAGATCGACAAATTGCCGGAACTGATTTCAAGGAAACAGATCAGAACCTTACCGCCGCAAATTTTGTTCACTAACCCCTCGATGCTGGAATATATTTTGGTAAGGAATAAGGATGTTGACTTACTTAAACATTCTGCAGGCTCCTTACGCTGGATATTGCTTGATGAAGCTCATACTTTGACCGGTTCCTCAGCTGCGGAAATGGCGTTGCTTATCCGTAGGGTGGTCGATGCTTTCCAGGTAGATATTCGTCAGTTGCGGTTTGCTATTACCTCAGCTACCGTCGGTGGCGGAGAACAAAACGAAAAACAGCTGAAATCCTTTATGGCGAATCTTTGTGGTATTCCCGAAGAAAACATCCAAGTCATTAGTGGCAACAGGGTATTGTCGCCTGAATTAACAGCAACTCATTCAGAGAACACGGCACAAGTTGCTCAACTGCGGAAGGATATTCTTAACCAACCAGCCTTAACCTTGTCGCACATTGGAGATCCTTTTAATGCTA
>DATHLW010000441.1:0-2858 GCA_035487675.1 Mucilaginibacter sp.
CAATGAGCGACCGGTATTTTTCTTCACTTTTCTGATACTCGGCCGACCGCTCTTCTACTCTCTCCTCCAGTTCGGCATTCATCAGCTTCACTTCGGTCTCCGCCGCCGACCGTCGTGCATCTATCCTGTTCAGCCACATGGCGGTATTCCATATGATCATCAGGCTCATCAGCAGAAAACAAACTGTGAGTAACGAGATGCCTATCTCGAATGGGAATAATTTGTAATGCTGTGTCGGCACCTTGAGCGAACCGAAAATAACAACCATAAAAAGCATTACCGTAAACAGTCGCCTGGCCATTTGATTACCGATACGTTTACCGGTAAACAGGTAAGTGATGCCGCTTTCGGGATTTAAAAGTGAAGCCGCTATCGATAAACCAAAAAAAAGAATGGCGGTATGCGTAGCCATTGAGCTAACATAGAAAAGCTTTACGAATAAGGAAACACCATACAAGTAGCCAATCAATGCCACAGCCGAAAGAATGGTAACCGCATGAAAAAACCATTGTGCCACTAAGGTAAATGTTTTGTTTTTTGTTGCGAGCATTAATAAGCCGAGCCCCAAAAGCAGGATACTGACGGATGTATTATAAGCCATACGCCCGGCAAAAAGATGATTGTTGGAAATTTTTTGTTTATCGGTTACAAATAATTCATCAAGCCCGGTATTAAAATGAAATAAAAACTGCAACAAGGTGATGAGCCCGATCAACGCACCAAAGAGTGATAAAACAAAAAAAAACAGGCTTGAGTACCTGCTTTTTTGGTATTGCGTGATTAATAGGGCAGCCCCGAATAAAACAAAGCACAAGCCTGCATTAAAAACCATCGGAACAAATCCGGGTACTATTTGCGTTAGCACCGGTATATCCAATACCCAACCAAGCATTACAATTATGCCTGCCAGTATTGCTATACAACTGACCACTGTGATCGCTCTATTTTTTTCCGGGCCACTCATAAAAAATAGACTTGACACTTATTAAAGAATGCAATAAACCTAATCTGGGCTGAATATATAATTTTATTAGAATGCAACCGAATTAAAGTTATAATTAAAAACTATTTAATGTTAAAAGAAAATAGCAGCAGGGGTATTAAATAACGGATTTATCTTCTGCCGCTTAAAAAGTCTCCTGCTGACATTGCGTTTTCCATAGGAAATCAATGATAGAGAATGGAGGATTTTGTATCGACCTTTAGTGAACGCTAAATCATTATTAATCACTTATACCATGCTCCGACGCGTCCTCGGCCATTTCAATAATGATCGCGTCCATCCTGTTAAGTTCAGTGTGAAAATGGTCAAGTACTTCGGTATCTGTTGGATGCTCTTTTAACATATCGGCTAATGCTTTTAAATTGGCAAGAGGGCTTCTTATCAGGTGCGATTGTTTCCAAACCATATCTTTTATGCTATTTATATGGCCTTGAATACGTTCATATGCATCTTTGAGATCTCTTTCGGTATTCTTTCTTTCCGTTATATCATATAAGGCCATCATTAACCCCAATATATCTTTATTAGCATTGGTAATCGGAAACAATCTGACATCATACCAAAATTCCGTGCCCGTGGCCTGGGGATATGGTACTTCGTAATTAATGTGTTTCCCTTTTAATACTTCGCCTGCTAAATGCATAAACTGGGGAAACCTATCCTTTGGAAAATAATCAGCAATCCGGTCGCCTTTTTCAGGAATATGATCATATTGCTCCATGGCAAATTGAACGGCCTTTTGGTTAAAAGCCAGTAATTTAAGGTCCAGGTCAAACAAAGCGTAGGCGGTATCGGTAGTGCCTAATATAGTTTGCAGGTTAGCCTCGGATTTTTTGAGTAGTTCCTCAGCCTCCATTTTTTCTGTGATATCATTTGTTAATGAGAGCCTTACCTCCCGCCCATCGAATACAATATCGCTGGCAATTATTTGTACATACATTAACGTTCCATCTTTCTTAACATGCCGGGTAACTCCAAGGTCGGTTGCACCTTTGATCTCAGTCCGAAAACGTTCCTGCTGCTCCTTTAACTCTTCTTCGAGTCTTACTATGGTAATACTCGAGTGCAAAAGTTCATCCTTTGTGTAGCCATAAAGATTTGCTGCCGCGTCATTAACAGCAATGATAGATAGATCGTCCTTTGCTATCATCCACAAAGGAACCGGGTTACTGTCAAAGAGCAGTTTATATTTCTGTTCAGATAATCTTAACTCCTCTTCCGCTTTAATTCGCGACGAAATATCAATGCCCGTTCCTAATAAACACAGTTGATTTTCGTATATAATTGACGTTCCGGTAAATAAATAAGGTATCCTGGTACCATCTTTGGTTACTCCTTTTGCCTCAACCATGGCATAACCTTCTTTAAATACTTTTTCAACCGCTTTGCTTACTATTTCCCTGTCTTCTTCGGCTATCATATCCTTTGCGCTCAGTCCTTCAATTTCCTGTGAAGTATAACCGGTAACTGTTTCTAAATTTCTATTGCATCGTAAAAACTTTCCTTTATCATTAAGCAGATAAAATACCCCGGGCAAACTGTTTATTATGGTATCAGAAAGCGCCTTTTCTCTTAAAATAAGTTCTTCAGCAAATTTTCGCTCAGTAATATCCAGCATTGAGCCAATAATGGTAGGCTCATCTCCAAGTATCACCCTGCTTCCATAAAATTCCACCCAGTTGGTTGAACCATCTTTTTTCTTCCCCCTCACTTCATAATGAACATTGCTTATTTCTCCCCTGTAACGGGCGTAAACATTCTCACGCACCGTTGCCCGGTCCTCATCATTAATGATCATTTCAATTGGACTATTGGGCGTATTGATTAATTCATGAGGTTCGTAACCAAAAATTTC
>DATHLW010000442.1:0-4321 GCA_035487675.1 Mucilaginibacter sp.
CTTTACAGACAGCCGATTTAGTGGGCGCAATGTCCTTAGAAGGGTTGATGGGCTCTGCAAGGCCATTTGATCCGCGTTTGCATAATATACGTCCTTTTAAAGGCAGCAAGCTGGTTGCGCATCGTTTGTTCACTTTATTGGAGCATTCTGAAATATTGAACTCTCATGTTGATTGCGACCGAGTGCAAGATCCATATTCATTACGTTGTATGCCACAGGTACACGGGGCATCGCGCAATGCCTGGCTGCATTTAAAGGAACTCACGGAGATCGAACTTAATTCCGTAACCGATAACCCGATCATTTTTAATGCTGATGATACCATTAGCGGCGGGAATTTCCACGGTCAGCCATTGGCATTACCATTAGATTATGCAACGGTGGCTGCTGCAGAATTAGGAAATATTGCCGATCGGCGCTGCTACCTGATGAGCGAGGGAAGATATGGCCTGCCGAAATTACTAACCCCGGATGCAGGCCTCAACTCCGGCTTAATGATCCCACAATATACTACCGCGGCGTTGGTAACAGAGAATAAAACTTTGTGTTTCCCGGCAAGTGCCGATAGTGTGCCTACCTCATTGGGGCAGGAGGACCATGTGTCGATGGGCTCGATAAGCGGACGCAAACTGCACCAGGTGTTGGATAATTTGGAATACATACAAGCTATTGAGTTGCTTTACGCTGCACAGGCCATGGATTTCAGACGGCCATTGAAATCGACCCCAATATTGGAAGCCTGCCACAACTATGTGCGCGAGCATGTCCCTTTTATTGATGTCGACCGCATTTTTGCTGATGATATTAAACAACTGCATAAAATTATCTGCGACGGTTCACTGCTGGCAATAGCCCATTTCGTCGCTGTAGAAAACGATATTAAACTGGAGAATGATGACGAGTTCGGAATTTATTAAAACATACGCCAGCCACCCGGTTTACAAAGCACCGAGGGGGATGCAATTGCATGCAAAAAGCTGGCAAACCGAAGCGCCTTTAAGGATGCTGCTGAACAACCTGGATGGACAAGTTGCCGAAAACCCGGATGAACTGGTAGTGTATGGAGGCATTGGCCAGGCGGCACGTAATCGGGAATCGTTAAGAAAGATCATTGAGTTATTACTCGAATTGGACGAAGACCATTCATTACTCATCCAGTCGGGGAAACCTGTGGGTATTATTCGCAGCCACCCCGAAGCTCCGCGTGTACTGCTTGCCAATAGCAATTTGGTACCTGCATGGGCAACCTGGGAACATTTTAATGAACTGCGTTCTAAAGGACTGATGATGTACGGGCAGATGACTGCAGGGAGTTGGATATACATCGGTACGCAAGGCATATTGCAGGGTACTTATGAAACTTTTGTGGAATGTGGCCATCAGCATTTTAACAGTGATTTGAAAGGAAAACTGATCGCAAGTGCAGGCCTCGGCGGTATGGGTGGTGCTCAGCCATTAGCCGCTACCATGGCCGGAGCCGTGTTTTTAGGTGCTGATGTGGATGAATCAAGGATACAAAAACGTGTAGATACCCAATATATCGATCGCATGACACACTCTTACGAGGAAGCGATAGCCTGGGTAAAAGAAGCGATGGAAAAAGGTGAGGAGTTATCTGTAGGGTTAGTAAGCGATGCAGGCGATATGCTGGAGCGATTGATCAAAGATAATATCGTTCCACACGTCCTTACTGACCAAACATCGGCTCATGATCCATTGAATGGCTATGTCCCTAACGGATTATCGCTTACATTGGCCACAATACTTCGCCAGAGCGACCCTGAAGAATACAAACGGCTTTCCCTGAAAAGTATGGCACGTCATGTAGGCTTTATGCTCGATCTACAGGATATGGGGGCTATCACTTTTGACTACGGAAACAACCTGCGCGAGTTTGCAAGACAAGGCGGTGAGCCAAATGCTTTTGATTTCCCCGGCTTTACTCCGGCTTATATCCGTCCATTATTTTGTGAAGGTAAAGGGCCGTTCAGGTGGGTAGCTTTATCGGGTGATCCTGAAGATATTTATACTACTGACAGGGCATTAGCGGAGGCGTTTCCCGAAAATCATCACCTCATCAACTGGCTCGAAAAAGCAAGACAAAAAATATCTTTCCAAGGACTACCGGCGCGTATTTGCTGGCTTGGAATGGGCGAACGTGAAAAGGCAGGATTGATATTTAATGACCTCGTTGCAAGCGGAAAAGTGAAAGGCCCTATCGTTATTGGTCGCGACCATTTGGACTGCGGTTCAGTAGCGTCGCCAAACCGTGAAACAGAATCAATGAAAGATGGCTCAGATGCAGTGTCCGATTGGCCGTTGCTTAACCTTATGGCTAATACCTCAGGAGGTGCAACTTGGGTGTCGTTCCATCATGGTGGCGGGGTAGGTATGGGTTACTCGCAACATGCCGGGATGGTGGTGGTTGCCGATGGCACAGAACGTGCTGCAAGGTGTTTGAAAAGAGTATTATACAATGATCCGGCTATGGGTATATTCAGGCATACGGATGCCGGGTATGAGCAGGCTGAAGCAACAGCGGAAAAGTTTGGGTTGAAAATATGAGCCTCACCCAACCCTCTCCGGTAGAGAGGGCTTTATTAAAGTAAAATTAAAAAGTCTCCCCTACCGGGGGAGATTTAGAGGGGGCATGAAAAAACTCATCGGTCCATTTACGCAAGTACTTCCTTTATCGGGCTTACCGATGAAAGGAGCCATTACGGATGATACATTACAGATCATCCCGCAAGGCGGAGTATTGGTGGAGAATGGATTGATAATAGAAACGGGGAATTTTGAAGAATTAAGAAAAGCACACCCAGAAGTTGAAATAGAAGAAATTATCGGACAGCATGTTCTATTACCCGGATTCGTGGATTGTCATACGCATTTGTGTTTTGCGGGTAGCCGGTCGAAAGATTACGCTTTGCGCATAGCCGGCAAAAGCTACCTGGAAATAGCCAAATCAGGCGGTGGTATCTGGGATTCAGTAACACAGACCAGGCAGGCAGGCAAAGAGCAACTTACTAAATTATTACTACAACGAATTGACCGCCATACAAAAGATGGCGTGACGACTATCGAAATAAAAAGCGGTTACGGGCTTAAACCCGAGGAAGAATTAAAACAATTGCAGGCTATAAAAGAGGCTGGTGTTCAAAGTAAAGCGGATATTGTATCCACTTGCCTTGCCGCACACATAATACCCAAAGACTTTAATGGCCCTGCGTCAGAATATTTAGAGATGATATTGAATGACCTGCTCCCAAAGGTCAAAAAAGAAAACCTGGCTTCGAGGGTGGATATATTTGTTGAAGATGGGGCTTTTAATCCTACCAATGCTACCTGCTATTCGCGGGTGTCAAAACAAATGGGTTTTGATGTGACTATGCATGCCGACCAGTTTAGCACGAGCGGCAGCGAGGTGGCGGTTAACGTGGGTGCAGTATCCGCCGATCATCTTGAAGCCAGCGGAGAAAAAGAAATTAAGCGTTTAGCTGCTTCCGAAACGGTTGCAGTTGCATTGCCGGGCGCTTCCTTAGGTTTGGGTATAGGTTTTGCCCCTGCACGAGAGTTATTGAATGCAGGGGCCTGCCTGGCTATTGCCAGCGACTGGAACCCGGGCTCGGCCCCCATGGGCGATCTGCTGATGCAGGCATCCGTATTAAGCGCTTACGAAAAATTAACTACGGCTGAAACTTTTGCAGGGCTAACCTTCAGGGCCGCCAAAGCACTAAATTTGTATGACCGTGGTGCGCTGGAAAAAGGCAAACTTGCCGATATGCAGGCTTATCCCTGCAATGATTACCGGGAGATATTGTATCACCAGGGGAAATTGAAACCAAATAGAATTTACAAAAATGGGGAAGAAATATAGTGGGTATTATTTCGAATTTCGAATGTTCAATTTCGAATTTCTTTCTGAAAATTTGAAAGCATTATCTCACGTCTCAAATCTCATATCTCAAATCTAAAGAAATGCAACTTATAGAATGTGTTCCCAATTTTAGCGAAGGCCGCGACTTGAATATCATTAAGCAGATCACTGATGAAGTGGAATCGGTTGAAGGTGTGCGTTTGCTGAATGTCGATCCGGGTAAGGCGACCAACCGGACGGTAGTGACTTTCGTGGGTGAACCGGATAAAGTGATCGAAGCTGCTTTTTTAGCTATTAAAAAGGCAGGCGAACTGATCGATATGAGTAAGCATACCGGCGAACATCCAAGAATGGGTGCAACGGATGTTTGTCCGTTAATACCGATCAGCAATATCAGTATGGAAGAAACTGCGGAGTATGCAAAGCGATTAGCAGAACGGGTTG
>DATHLW010000443.1:0-4102 GCA_035487675.1 Mucilaginibacter sp.
TTCTGACAATACAGTGAACACCATTAGCACGGTAATACAAAATAATATCTCATCAAATAACCCAACAAAAAACAATACATTCAGTACCGAAAAGGACGATAAGATCAACCACCGTTTTAACTTCAATATGGAGTGGAAGCCGGATACGATAAACTATTTTAAAATAAGCCCTTCGTTCTCGTATGCCGGAGTGCATACTTTGGAAAATGCGGCAAGCAATCTGCTGGCAACAATCAGCTCCGACACATTATCAAATTACACCCTTGATCTGCACAGCCATTCATCAGCGCCAAACTATGGTTTGAATGTGTTGTACAATCACCGTTTTAATAGCCACGGACGCAATTTTAGTGTTTTGGTAACTTCAGGATCAACCAAAAGTGACCAATACCAAAACCCGGTTTACGATTACCTGGCCGGAAAACGCAATGCGCCAATAAACCAGCAGATCACTACAAACAGCCGTACTGATAGCGTGGGTACATCCCTTTCCTACCTGGAGCCGCTGAGTAAACTATCGTACCTTGAATTGAATTATGCCTATCATTATGCCAATACCACTGCTGATAAAACAACGGATACATTGGCTAATAATGGCGACTTAAATCGTTACGATCTGCTCAGCAATGATTACAAATTCCAGTTCATTACCAACCGCGTAGGAGTAAATTACCGTTTTATAGAAAAGAAATATAACTATACTTTAGGTATAGCAGCACAGCCATCACTGTTGGAAGGATCGTCATTAGAGAGTGCACCAACGCACATCAACACTTTTAACTTTTCTCCTGTA
This sequence comes from Mucilaginibacter sp., assembly GCA_035487675.1. GTDB lineage: Bacteria > Bacteroidota > Bacteroidia > Sphingobacteriales > Sphingobacteriaceae > Mucilaginibacter. Next base: position 794 of record DATHLW010000443.1, read on the forward strand.
GCGAGGTTCATTTATAATTTCTCGCGCAGCCAGGCACTGACCTTTAATTATAACGGATCGAGCAGTTCGCCGACTTATGCGGAATTACAGCCGGTTACCGATTACTCGAGCGCCAACTACCCGGTACAGGGTAATCCCGATCTGAAACCTGAATACAATAACACGGTCAGTATCCGGTATAATAAGTTTGATTTTGCAAGCGGGAATGTATTTTTCTCGAACCTGAGTTTCACTTCAACCAACGATAAGATCGTCGCCAAGACTGTTACTTTCCCAAGAAACTACCCTGACCCGCATCTGGCCAACACCATACTCACTCAGTATCAAAATGCAGGCGGGTATTATTCAGCATCAGCATTTTACCTGTATGCGAAGCCGTGGGAAAAACGTAAGTATACTTTGTTTATCAACGGAAGCCTGAGCTACAATAACAATATTTCTTACATCGGTAATGTGGATTCGGTTAAATTTTTGGAGACCGACCAGAAAAATATTGCCAAAAACCTGGTGTTCACACAAGGTGCTCGTTTCAGGGTGGATATTACAGATGTGATTGATGCCAATGTAAACGGCAGTTATAGCATCAACCATTCCGTTAACTCCATACCACAGGCCAATGTGAACAACAATTACAGGACCATCACCATGGGTGTGGCTGGCAGAAACTATTTCTGGAAAAACTGGACACTGAGCTACGATTATACCAAAACAGTTTACCAGGGCTTTACAGGATCGACCAACCCGAACATATTGAACACCTATGTAGAGCGCCGTTTTCTGAAAGGGAACGTTGGTGCCCTGCGTTTCTCGGTAAACGATGTTTTCAATCAGAACACCGCCTTCACATCAACACAAACCAGCAGTGCTATAACCCAAAGCAATGTGAACCGTTTGGGCCGGTATTATATGCTTACTTTTACGTTGAGATTGCAAAAGTTTGCGGGTAAAGCCCCTGCTATGGGTCCTGGCAGTCCAGGTTTCAGGCCGGGTGGCCCTGGTCCGGGCGGTCCGGGTCCGGGTCCGGGTGGGCCGAATGCTGACTAAACAAATGTGACTACAATTAGTTAAACAATAAACGAAAAACAAAATGAAGAAGATTACTTTATTAGCGGCAGGCATGATGCTGGGCGCATCCCTGTTTGCACAAACAAAATGGCAGGTAGACAAGGCGCACGCCAAAGTAGGGTTCACCGTAACCCACCTGACACTTTCGGAAGTTGACGGCAATTTTAAAAGTTTTGATGCCAGCATCACCTCGTCAAAACCCGACTTTAGCGATGCGGTATTTGAAATGACCGCCGAGGTATCCTCTGTAAATACCGACAATGATATGCGCGACAACGATATTAAAAGCGATCACTTTTTTGATGCCGCAAAGTACCCGCAGATCACTTTTAAAAGTACCGCTGTCCAGAAGATCAGCGATAAAGCCTACAAGCTTACCGGCGACCTTACCATGCACGGCGTAACCAAACAGGTAACCCTCGACATGACCCTCAACGGCATCGGAAAAAATATGCGCACCCAAAAGCCCCTGGCAGGTTTCAAGGTAACAGGTACTATTAACCGCAATGATTTTGGCGTGGGCCACATGCCGGCAGCTATAGTGAGCGAAGAAATACAGATACGTGCCAACGGTGAGTTTGGACAAATTTGAGTTGATTGAGTTAGATTAAGTTGAATAAGTTGATTGGTTGGCAAATAGAAAACTTAATCAACTAAATCAACCACTCACTTAATCAACCAAACAAAAGACCTTCCATCCTTGAGAAAGATGGGAAGCAACGATCAATAAACATGAGGTTGATCTTGATTTAGTTGACCGCGTTCCGGGGTGAGATCCGGAACGCTTTTTTTGTGCCCCGGGGTGTTCACGTTCAAACGCGTGAACGCTCGTGAACATTTATAAATGTCTAAATATCAATGAGTAATATTTTTACTAGTACTGACAAAATAGTGTCACCACCTAATCCGGTGGCAATTGAGTACTGAGCGGGAGATATTTCCAAAAACCAGGATTCAAAAATCAGGCATCTCCTGTTAAACCAGCACACCCTGTACCGCCGTGTGATGTGGCTTCCCGTTGGGCCCGGCCTTCTCCGGGATCGTGAACCAGAAGGTGGTTCCTTCGCCTATTATACTATCCACACCCATTGTGCCGCCATGCAGCCTGACGATCTCGGCCGAAATATATAAACCAAGTCCCAAACCCGTTGTACGGTTATTATCTTTTGACACCTTGAAATAGCGTTCAAAAAGGTTTGCTAAATTTTCAGAGGCTATGCCTTTGCCCTTATCGCTCACCGAAACCCTGGTTATCCCATTTTTATGTGCAGCATTCACGGCTATCTCAAAAGAACCAGCAGCATGTTTAACCGCATTATTAACCAGGTTTACCAATACCTGGTCAATTTTATAACGATCTGCAAATAGTGTAAATAACTTGCTGCCGCTGTAGTTAATATGATATTTACCATCCAGGCGGATATGGCTGCAGCATTCGTCCACCAATTCCTTCAGTTTGAACGTAGTTTTATTCAGCGACAATTGTCCATGCTCTAACTTAGAGGAAGTTAACAGTTCCCTTATCAGGAAACTGAGCTTGATCACGTGCTTTTCCGCATTTTGTGCCATTTGGGCTAATTTTTCGGTAACCACAGTTCCGCTTGTTAACATCCGGCCCATCAGCTGAAGGTTGGCCTGCAAACTAGTCACCGGCGTCTTCAGTTCATGACTGGCCACGCTGATAAACTCTTCTTTATACAGCTTCAACCGGTGCTGATCCGTTATATCCTCAATAATGGTATAGCCCAACAATGCCCCATTATCCGGAAACACGATGGAAGTTACCTGGCACCAGATCTGTGTCCCGTCTTTTCTTATCAAACAGGTTTCAAGGCTGAAAAATGGCGTTTCCTTGTTCCATAAAGTTTTCTGCAGCATTTTCCAGTGCTCGTGATCGGCCGGTGGCGAATAATCCAGTATGTGCGTACCAATAATCTCTTCTTTAGTATCGTATCCCAGCAGCCTCACCAAAGCATCGTTCACCAGCAGGATACTCAGGTCAGGCGAAATTATTTTGTTGGCCAGCCTTGATTCCTCAAATATGGTGCGAAATCTTTTTTGATCGTCCTTAGCTTTAAGCTCACGGTTTTCCTGCAGTAATGCAGCGTTCTCTTTTTTTAATGTTTCGATGGATTGCATCAGTATTGAGTACTGTCCTTGCATTCCATCAACATTGATATCTGCCAAAGGTACGAAATTTTAAGGACTTTTTAATGATACCTGCTGTTATTACACAGAAGCCAC
>DATHLW010000444.1:0-7400 GCA_035487675.1 Mucilaginibacter sp.
ACTGGTTTAGGATGAGTTACCGTGTACTGGATTTTTATTTCTTTAGCCGTGTAGTATCTGATGTAGGCGATCGTACCGTATTTAGCTATGGCATTAATACATTGATGGAAGACCGCTTTATTATTTTTCTGCAGGGATATCATAAAGTAAATCCGTTAACAGCTAACGAGATCCGTTTCCTGAAAGAAGCCTATCGCTTTTTTATATTGAACTATGTGATTAAGGATGGCAAATATTTCTTTAATGAACAATATGCCAGGAAGCTACAGACCGAGGCTTTTGATATTTATCTCCCTTCTGTCGACAGGGATTTTGACGCAGAAAATATCATCCATGAATTAAATCTGGAAGAAAGTAAAACTTTAGTATAGCATAATCAACTAATTGTAAATGAAAAAAGTAGATAACTTTAAATCCATAATAGATAAATATAAGATCGTCTTTTTTGATGCTTTTGGAGTGATTAAAAACTATTCGGGATTAGTTGATGGTATTGGGAAAACATTTGACTACCTCGAGAGAGAAAATAAAGAATATTATATAGTTACCAATGATGCATCGCGCGGCCCGCAGCAATTAGCGGAATCTTATCATAGGATGGGTTTGAAAGCCATCACAGCCGAACGTATCGTATCATCAGGTATGCTGACTAAGGAATTTCTCGACCTGAAAGTACCGGATGGCATTGTTGCTTACCTCGGCACACCAAATTCAGCTCATTATATTGAAAGATCTGGTCTGCAAACCTTGCCAATGAGCGAGGTGAACGAACATAATATCGATAAAGTAAGCGCACTTATTTTTTTAGATGATGAAGGCTTTGACTGGTGCAGTGACCTGAATAAAACAGTAAACCTGATACGAAGAAAAACAATACCCGTTATAGTAGCTAATACTGACCGCGCCTATCCTCTTTCGGCAAACAATGTTTCGATAGCGATCGGTGGTATTGCGGCCATGATCGAGAGTGTTGTGGGTAAACAATTTATTCGTTTTGGAAAGCCTGATTCGCAGATGTTTATGTTTGCTTATGACCTGATACGTGAGTATAGGCAGATCAGTAAAAGCGATATTGTGATGGTTGGCGACACGTTGAATACCGATATTTTAGGAGGGAATAAATTTGGTTTAGATACAGTTCTAGTATTAACCGGTAACACACAAGCAAAAGATTACGAAACCCGCATCACAGCGGCAGGCATTATGCCAACCTATATCTGTGACTCGGCGGTGGTAGACCTTAGCGGGCTTGACTTTTAATATTCGATAAAATCCGGGCATTCTTTTATATTTATTCCAAACAATCCTTATTTAACAATGCCCGAATCTGCTCTTCCTCTAAATGAATGGTCTCCCGGCAAAAAGCAGGTTTTTCGGTTTTTCTTCATTTTTTTGTTATTTTATATCCTTATCAATCCTAATGATGTTATACCCTACTTTAGTTTAGTACAAAAACTATTCAGGCAACCCTGCTACAGCCTGGTCGCCTGGCTTTCTGATGTTTTTTTGCGGATAGACATTCCTGCAATGGATAGATACCACACCGCCACTGATACGACACTCAACTACCTGGTTGTTCTTTTTACTGTTTGTGTTGCCTGTATTGGTTCAGTAATATGGATGTTTATTGATAAAAAATCGGCTAATTATGATAAGTTAAATGCGGTACTTGTCCTTATTCTAAGGTATTATTTAGGTATCACATGGATTGCTTATGGCACCCTCAAGCTCATCCACCTTCAGTTTCCTGAACTTACCCCTATAACGCTTTTTCACACCTATGGAGATTCATTGCCACGCGAATTGGCGTGGAGCTTTATGGGATACTCAACCGGGTTTAACTACTTTATGGGTATTGCGGAATATATTCTAGGTATATCGCTGTTCTTTAGGCGGACGTACACACTTGGAAATCTAATTGCTATAGGCGCTTTGGTAAATATCCTGGCCTTTAATTACTTCTTTGATGATAATGTAAAGTTATTGTCGACCATGCTGATGATAATGAGCCTGTTTTTATTATCTAAAGATGCCAGACGACTGAGTACTTTCTTTTTCTTTGGCAAGATTGCTACTCTTGAGGAAGTGTCAAGCAGGCAACTTAAAACAGGATTGGGAAATAATGCCCTCCTGGTTCTTAAATATGCACTTATAATCTGTTTGATTTTTTTTGATATACGTAGTTTCTCGATCAAGAAAAAACAGTTTGGATATGGTGTGGATAAACCACCACTCTATGGTGTGTATGATGTGAAAACATTTATCGTCAATAAGGATACGCTAAAACCTTTAACCACGGACACCACCCGATGGGAAAAACTGATCGTCTCTTCCATACCCGGAAAGGCGGGCATAATGTTGATGAATAATAATATCAGATATTTTGTTTTCAAGCCGGATACATTGAACAAGACAATTCAATTAATAGCTGAAAAGGATACTTCCAACAGATACACATTTACTTATAGTCTTAAGGACAGTGTATTATCGCTTAAAGGAAGATGCCGAAAAGACACTCTGCAAATTCAAGTTCAACAATTTGACCTTAGTAAATTACCCTTAGTCAATCACAAATTTCACTGGATAATTGACCATCAAAACAGACTTAAAAGATAAAATGCATTTAAATTAATTGTAATTATTACATTTTTTATCAATTTAGCAATCAGGAACTAACCAATCCTGTGACCTGAATGCCATGAGAAATCAAAATCAATTTCTACTGATCTTATTCTTTCTGTTTTTTAGTTTATCAGCTTACGCCCAAAAGCCACAGCCCGCACCTGTCTGGTCGGCAGCTAAGGCCAATGCCTGGTATGCAAAACATAAATGGATCAATGGAGCAAACTTTACCCCCAGTACTGCCATTAACCAGTTAGAGATGTGGCAGGCGGATACATTCGATCCTAAAACTATTGACCGTGAGTTGGGTTATGCTGAAGGGATCGGATTTAATACCATGCGCGTATTCCTACACAGTATGGCCTGGCAACAGGACCCAAAAGGATTTAAACAAAGGGTAAATGAGTATTTGACCATAGCAGATAAGCACCATATCCAAACCATATTCGTCTTTTTTGATGATTGCTGGAATCCCAATGCAAAAGTTGGCAAACAACCCGAACCCAAAACCGGCATACATAACTCTGGCTGGCTGCAAGACCCTGGCAATAGGATAAAAGATCCTGTCGAAATGGCTTTGCTTCAAAAATATGTAACGGATGTGCTGACCACATTTAAACACGATAAGCGTATCCTGTTATGGGATTTATTCAATGAGCCCGGCAATAGTTCCAAAAATGACGGTTCATTGGGCTTGCTGGCTAAAATATTTGTTTGGGCAAAGACGGTGAACCCCGATCAGCCTGTTAGCGCCGGTATGTGGGATTGGAATCTTGAAAAACTTAATGCTTTTCAGATGACACACTCCGATGTGATCACCTATCACGATTATGAAGATCCGGAAAAGCACCAGCGCGCGGTGCAAATCTTAAAAGCGACCGGAAGGCCCGTTATTTGTACCGAATATATGGCGAGGTTACGAGGTAGTACTTTTGAAAATACCATGCCGATGCTGAAAAAGGAAAATGTAGGCGCTATAAATTGGGGACTGGTTTCGGGTAAAACTAATACCATCTATGCCTGGGATACACCTATGCCAAATGGCGATGAACCCAAATTATGGTTCCATGATGTTTTCAGGAAGGATGGCACACCTTATAAGCAGGAAGAGGCCGATCTGATCAAGAAATTGAACGGCAAACAATAAAAACAATTATAAACAACGCTAATATGAAATTAAGGAATTTATCTTTGGGCCTTTTATCAGCTTGTGTGGCTATGATGGGGGCCTGCAAGCAATCAACTAATAAAACGGACACATCAACCACTATGAAAGACAGTATATCTTACGGAAAACTCCCGGCCGATTCGGCCTTTGAAAAAACAATTGACGGCAAACAAACACATTTATTCATACTGAAAAACAAAAATGGCGTGGAGGCGGCTATTACTAATTATGGTGGCCGTTTGGTAACCCTGCTTGTTCCAGATAGCGCCGGCAAAATGATTGATGTATCTGTAGGTATGAGTGGTGTAGATGCTTATGTAAAATCGACTGAACGTTATTATGGTGCAACTATTGGCAGGTATGGCAACCGCATTGCTAAAGGTCACTTTACTTTAGAAGGTAAACAGTATAACCTGGCAACTAATAATTCACCCAATACATTACATGGTGGCAAAAAAGGTTACCAGGATGTGGTTTGGGATGCCAAAAAAATAGATGACCAGACGTTGGAACTTACCTATCTTTCCAAAGATATGGAAGAAGGTTTCCCTGGTAACTTAAAGGTTAAGGTAACTTATTCTTTAACTGATGATAATGGATTTAAATGCAGCTATGAAGCCACTACAGATAAAACAACAGTAGTAAACCTGACCAATCATGCTTACTTTAACCTGAATGGTGAAGGCAGCGGTACAATTTTAAATCATCTGGTTCACATTAAGGCCGATAATTACACTCCCGTTGATTCAACCCTGATCCCTACAGGGAAAATTGAGCCTGTAAAAGGTACGCCGTTCGATTTTACTACTTCAACTACCATTGGTGCACGTATTAATGATGCTAATGAGCAGTTGAAAAATGGCAAAGGTTATGATCATAATTTTGTATTGAATAAACACAGTATGACTGATCCTATCGCCATTGTGAAAGGTGATAAAACAGGCATTGTGATGGAAATTTATACCGAAGAACCGGCAATGCAGTTTTATAGCGGAAACTTTATGCAGGCCAAGAATGTAATGAAATACGGTGAAAAAGATGATTATCGCACAGCCTTCGCAATGGAAACGCAACATTATCCTGATTCGCCAAATCAGCCGCAATTCCCGTCAACAGTATTAAAACCCGGTCAGACTTATAAAACAGAATCGATCTATAAATTTAAGACGAAATTGTAGAGACGCAATGCATTGCGTCTCTATACTAAATCCTGTTAATTTCAAATTAACAGGATTTTTTATGTGATAAAACGACACAAGAAAAACATTCTGCTGATTTGAAATATTTACATTTACGGTTTATTAAACTAAAGCATTGCTCACAGATAACCACGGAAGAAGAATTAATTATTTGCGTCTTGCAGTAACAGACAGGTGCAACCTGCGCTGCTTTTACTGTATGCCCGAAGAAGGTTTGAACTGGCTTTCGCGCAAGGAACTGATGACTTACGAGGAAATGCTGCAGACTTGTACCCTGTTGGTAAAAATGGGTGTCGAAAAGATACGCATTACCGGCGGTGAGCCCTTTGTGCGGAAAGATATTATGCAGTTCCTGACTGCTCTTTCTACCCTGCCAGGATTAAATGAATTAACCATAACAACTAATGGCGTATTGACGGCCCCGCTTGTACCAGAATTAAAAAAAATAGGCGTAAGGTCAGTCAACTTAAGTTTAGATACACTAGACGCTAATCGCTTTTTTGCTATAACCAAACGGGACGAATTTGCAAATGTGATGGAGACAATGGAGCAACTGTTGAAGCACGACATTGAAGTAAAGATCAATGCCGTAGTGATGGATGGTAAAAATACTCAAGACATTATTCCTTTAGTTGAGCTAACCAAAGAATTACCTGTAAGTGTCCGGTTCATTGAGGAAATGCCTTTTAACGGCGATGGACACGTTTACACAGGTTTGCAATGGGACTATATCCGTATACTGGACGAGATCAAACAAAAATATCCTGATATTGATAAATTGACGGATTCTCCTTACTCTACTTCTTACAACTATCATATTCCGGGACATAAAGGAAATGTAGGGATCATTGCAGCCTACTCGCGTACGTTTTGCGGTACTTGTAATAGGATAAGGATCACACCACAGGGCGAATTAAAAACGTGTTTATATGATAGCGGTGTTTTGAATATAAAAGATTTGATACGCAGTGGCGTAAATGATAATGACCTGCAATCTGCATTACTTAATGCATTTGGCCACCGACCAAAAGACGGATGGGAAGCCGAGCATAACCGCAAGGTAAATGATCCGGCTCATGAATCAATGGCTACAATTGGAGGGTGATCAATGACAACAGTTGAACAGGCTGAAAAACTCATTCTGGAACAAGTGTCAGATTTTGGCACCGAAATAATACCTTTTGAAGCTGCTTTAGGCCGTTCATTAGCCGAAGATATTCGCGCCGACCGTGACCTCCCTCCTTTTAACCGGGTAACAATGGACGGTATAGCTATTAATTATACTTCTGTTGAAAAAGGGGTTTCGTCATTTCGTATTAAAGCAACCCAGGCCGCCGGAGATCAGCCTAAGGATATAGATCAGCCTGATGAATGTATCGAGATCATGACGGGTGCGGCTTTACCTGCATCGGTTAATACTGTTATACCTTATGAAAACATTAATATTGATAATGGTGCAGCAACTATCAATACGACTAATACAATCAAAGGTCAGAATCTGCACTTAAAAGGCGCTGATAAAAAGCAGGGCGATGTTGTAATTACTAAAGGTCAGCTGATTACACCTGCACTGATGGGCATCACGGCTTCGGTGGGTAAAACTGAATTATTAGTAAAGAAATTACCTAGAGTGGTTGTTATATCGTCTGGTGATGAGCTGGTAAATGTAGATGAGCAACCATCTCCTATCCAGATCAGGAAATCAAATAGTTACACCATTCAAGCAGTATTGAATCAGCATAATTTGAATGCAAACTTGTTGCATATCCCCGATGATCCTGCTGTAACAAGGGAAAAATTAACCTCCTGTCTTGATAATTATAATGTGATCCTGATGACGGGCGGCATCAGTATGGGTAAATTCGATTATATCCCTAAAGCGCTGGACGAGATCGGCGTAAAAACTATTTTTCATAAAGTAAGTCAACGCCCCGGTAAACCGTTTTGGTTTGGCAAACATGATAAGGGGGTCTTGGTATTCGCCTTTCCCGGAAACCCGGTGGCTACCTTTATGTGCCTGCACCGGTATTTTTTACCCTGGTTAAATTCAAGTCAGGGATTAAGTGAAAAGCATGCTGTATATGCCGTTTTGGGTCAGGATTTTACTTTTAAACCCGATCTGCAATATTTTTTGCAAGTAAAACTGAAATTTTCCGACAAAGGACAAATAATAGCAGAACCCATTGCAGGAAATGGTTCAGGCGATTTTGCTAACTTAGCAGATACAGACGCATTTATGGAACTGCCGAAAGAAAGAGATGAATTTAAGCACGGAGAGGCGTTTAGACTATGGCCGTTTAAACAATTGATAATATGACTTTTTCCCACCTGGACGAGCGTGGCCAACCCAATATGGTTGATGTGAGCGAAAAAAAAAATTCGCACCGCACAGCTACTGCCCGGAGTATAGT
>DATHLW010000445.1:0-2781 GCA_035487675.1 Mucilaginibacter sp.
AATTGACTCCGTGGATAAGGGAAGGCTGCAGAATATTGTTATTTCGGGAGGTGGCCCGACAGGTGTGGAAGTAGCCGGTATGCTTGCGGAAATGATGCGGACTATCGCTAATAAAGATTATCCTGAGCTTAAACACACACACAACACTATTTATTTGATCAGCTCAGGAAATGCGTTACTCGGTCCGATGAGCACAAAATCGCAGGCAGAAGCATACAAGATATTAAATAGCCTGGGTGTGCAGATAAAATTAAACACTGCCGTTAAGGATTACATTGATGGCAATATATTGCTTTCAACGGGGGAATGCATTCCGGCGGCAACGCTGGTGTGGGCATCCGGTGTTACTTCAAGGCAAGTGCCCGGACTGCCTGACGTATATATGGGTCGCGGCAATCGAATTATAGTCGATGAATTTAATAAGGTACAGGGTACCCAAAATATCTTCGCTATCGGAGATCAATGCTTTCAAACAGATGATGCGGATTATCCAAACGGCCACCCTCAACTTGCGCAGGTTGCAATTCAGCAGGGAATTCATCTCGCCTCAAACTTCAAACGATTACAATCCCGGCAAGTTTTAAAAGCATTTAAATATAAGAACAAAGGAAGCATGGCAATTATCTCGAAATATAGGGCTGTAGTTGATTTACCAAACGCTTTTTTTAAAGGATTGCCTGCCTGGTTTGTTTGGCTATTTGTACATATCATTCCAATTGTGGGGTTCGGAAACAAGGTTAAACTCTCCTGCAATTGGTTCTTAGGTTTGATAACAAATGATCCTGCATTAAGATTAATTATCCGGCCTAAAGATGAATGAAGTAATATTTAAAGAAGTTGCTACTACTGTCATTTAAAATATAATAACCTGTCCTATTTTTTAAGAAATCTTAAATCAATAGAGTGTTTAATCCCCTTGTTTTGTGTCTGTTATGGTACTATTTAAATTAAAACCGATAAAAGATCTGAAAGTTGATTATCAAAACGTGAATGGTGCAGGCTTTGAAACCCGGCAAGCAATAAAGAGCTTAATTATAACTGCAGTCTTTATTTTACTTTATTTATTAGGCAAACACATTCTAAAAGTTTATAAAAATTTTGAAATCCCGTCAATAACAATAACCAGGGGTGAAAATAATATACTAATTCAAACAATCTGCTTATCCAAAAATAAAGAATCATCAAGTTCATAATTACTAAATAGAAATGTTTAACCGAATATTAATCAAGTTGCCATGAAACAATTAGTTATATCACAAAGCATCACCGAGCGTGAATACGAATCATTAAACAAATATTTTAATGACGTAAACAAGTTGGACCTGTTATCGGCTAAGGACGAAGTACGCCTGGCGCGTCGGATAAGGGAAGGAGACCAGGCGGCACTGGAGAGGTTAATCAAAGCCAACCTTCGTTTTGTAATATCAGTGGCAAAGCAGTATCAACATCAAGGACTTACTCTTGGTGACCTGATCAATGAAGGGAATATCGGTTTAATGATAGCAGCGAAGCGTTATGATGAAACACGGGGCTTCAAGTTTATTTCTTACGCTGTATGGTGGATACGTCAGTCAATCACCTCCGCCATTGCCGAGCATGCGCGGACCGTTCGTTTGCCTTATAGCCAGCTTACGTTGCTAAGTAAGCTTTATAAGGCCTTTACCAAACTAGAACAGGAGTATCGGCGCAAACCCAGTATTGAGGAACTTGCTGAGTACATGGAAATAACTGCGGAAAAAGTAGCAGAATTGATGAATAAGTCGGGAGTCAGCGTTTCAATTGATGAACCTCTTAACGATGAAGGTGATTATAGCCTGCTTGACATTTTGCATAACAATGAATGGAGCGCCGACCATGATGTAGTTAAAGAAGCAATTGTTAAAGAGGTACATTCTTCATTAAAGCTTTTGAACCAACGTGAACGTGAAATCCTTTTTATGTTTTTTGGAATCGGAATATACACACCATTATCGCTGGAAGAAATTGGTGAAAAGTTCAATATCACCAAAGAGCATGTTGGACGGTTAAAGGCAAAAGCCCTGAATAAACTCAGGTATTGCTCCAATGCCCCGGACCTGATGTCTTACCTTGACTGACACTTTATTTTTCAAACAGTTATCATACCGGACGGCTTTAAAACATGCCAGGTCCAGTTTTTTTAAGCCAATAACTCCAACCAATGGAAACTTCAGAAAAAATAGCTCATAAAGCGCATGCCCTTTTTAATCGTCATGGCATTCGTAGTACCAGTATGGATGATATTGCAGCTGATTTAGGCATAAGTAAAAAAACAGTTTATCAATTTTATTCCAACAAAACTTCATTAGTGGAGTCATTCGTAGATAAAGCAATAAATGAGCACATCTTTCGCTGTAAATTTCTTACAGCAAATAGTGACGATGCCATTATAGAGTTGCATTGTTTGCTACTATACACAAAGGAGTTTTACAATGTTTTAAACCCTGCTATCATCTATGATCTCGAAAAAAACCATGAATCAGCCTTTTCACAATTTAAAAATCATAAGGCTGTATTCATCTATCAAACCCTTAAAGCAAATATAGAACGTGGTATTAAAGCAAATTTATACCGCGATGATTTTGATATCGATGTGATAACAAGGTTCTTCCTTGAAAGCTTAGCCCTCATATCAGATCCCGGAATATTTTCCCCGACATATTGTAGTAAAATTCAACCAAGCGAGGATCTATTTGCCTGCATCATAAGTGGAATAGTAACCACAATGGGAATGGAGGTTGTTAGTGCCTATAAGGCCCAACG
>DATHLW010000446.1:0-3651 GCA_035487675.1 Mucilaginibacter sp.
CATAATATTTTTGTGTACATAAAAACGTTGTGGGGCCACACAAACCTGGCCATTATTACGGAAACGGGCGATGGATGCCGCTTTGGCAATTGCATCAACATCCACGTCATCAAAAATAATGACCGGGGCATTGCCGCCCAGTTCCAGCGAAAGTTTGGTACCGGTGCGCGAAGCCCCATCCATTAATATTTTACCTACCCGCGTACTGCCGGTAAAACTGATCTTTTTTATCCGCGGATCATCCAGCATCGCTTGTCCTACAGGTGCCGCATCCGCTATAAGTAAATTGAGCACGCCTGCGGGTACCCCGGCACTCACCAGTGCATCAACCATGTGATAAGCGGCCAGGGGCGTACTTTCAGAAGGCTTTGCAACCACCGTACAACCGGCGGCCAAGGCCGCTGCCCATGCCCTTGCAGGGTTATAGGCCGGAAAATTCCAGGCAGTAATAACCCCAATAACACCCATCGGCTGCCAGATCACCGAGCTTCTTTTATCAACCCGGTTGGTGGGTATCACTTTCCCGTAAGCCCGCTTACCTTCTTCGGCATACCATTCAAATAAATTGGCGGCTACCGTCCATTCACCGCGTGCTTCAAGCAGAGGTTTACCGCTCTCCAAGACCATATCATGGGTTATTGTATCCAGGTTTTGTCTTAAATAATCGGCTGCCTTTTTTAATATTTCGGCACGGTAATATGGAGTAGTTTTACTCCAGGTTTTAAACGTAGTATAGGCGGCATCGGTCGCTAACAAAGCATCTTTTTCGTCACCGAAGCTGATGTGGGTCAGCACTTCCTCAGTGGATGGATTAACAAGTGGCAATTCCTTTCCACTTACCGCTTTAACCCATTCGCCGTTGATATATTGCTTATTTCTTGTAGATTTCACCGATTGGTTCATAATTACACTTATTTATTTTTAACCGCACTGCTCTCCTTTGCATCACCCAGCAACTGGTGCAGCCCTCCTTCTATAATATCCAGTCCTTTATGAAGTAATTCTTCTTCAATTACCAGCGGACTAAGTACCCTAATCACATTCCCATTTACCCCTGCATTGATAACGATCAGGCCATTATCAGCACAATAGGCTATCAGCTTTTTACACAGGTCAGCATCAGGCTGAAAAGGATCATTATTCTTTACCAGTTCAAATGCCATCATAGCGCCCAAACCACGTACATCGCCAATAGCGCTAAACTGCTGCTTGAAAGCATTGAAACGTTCACGAACGATATTCCCAACACGCTCACCCAGTGCATTTATGTCGATCTCTTCCATATAATTCAATGTAGCCAGGGCCGCAGCGCAGCATACCGGGTTACCCGGATAGGTACCGCCAATAGTAGATGGTTTACAAGAGTCCATAATGTGGGCCTTACCTATAACCGCACCGATAGGCATACCGCTGCCCATGCTTTTTGCCCAGGTGGATATGTCAGGCGTAATATTGTAGTGCTGATAAGCTGCCCATTTGCCGGTGCGGCCAAACCCGCTTTGAACCTCATCCAGTATAAGCATGATGCCATACTTATCGCAAACCTTACGCAAGCCCTTAAGATATTTTTGAGGCGCAACATTAAAGCCCCCTTCACCCTGAACAGGCTCGATGATAATAGCCGCAACCTGCTCGGCAGGAACGTTAGTATGAAAAAAATCCTCCAGTTCTCTCAGGTGAATATCCGAAAACTGATCAAGATCAAGCCCATTTCCGTAGCGATAGTAGTCAGGGAATGGTATCCGGTAAACTTCAGGAGCAAAAGGGCCGCAGCCCAGTTTATAACCGACTTTGGAAGTGAGGGTCATGCTCATCATGGTTCGGCCGTGAAACGCCCCGCCATAACAGATAACGGCCTGTCTTCCGGTTGCCTGTCGCGCGATCTTTATTGCATTCTCAACACTTTCGGCACCAGAATTAGTCAGCATTACTTTGGTATGATCGCCGTGCGGGAACAATGCAGCCAGTTTTTCAGCCACTTGCATGTACAGATCATAAGTGGCCACATTAAAGCTGCAATGGATCATCGTAGCAGCCTGTTCGGCTATGGCTTTAACTACGGGCGGAGGGCAATGCCCGGCGTTAACTACACCAATACCTCCGGCAAAGTCAATCATCTGCCTGCCATCCGCATCATTAATTATTGCGCCGCTGGCACTCACAGCAGTTGAGGGATTAAATATGCCAATAGCGTTAGGCACAAACTGCTTTCTCCTGTCTAATATTCTCTTGCTTTTTGATTCCATTGATTTAATTTTTGATTCCACCGATTTTAACTCATTATTCACTTCTCACCACTCACTGCTCCGCCGCTATCGTTTTTGCATTCACAAATTCAAGTATGCCATGTCGTCCCAGTTCGCGCCCATAGCCTGACTTTTTGATACCGCCAAATGGCAGCCTCGGATCTGATTTTACCAATGAGTTAATAAATACTGCTCCGCTGCTGATCCGTTTACCTAAAGCAATACCCTTTTCTATATCGCTTGTCCATATACTGCCGCCTAAACCATATCGCGAGCTATTGGCTAATAGTATAGCCTCACTTTCATTTGCAGCAATGATCATGGATGCTAAGGGTCCGAACGCTTCTTCATCAAAAGTTGCCATGCCTTTTTTAACATTCAGTAACAGTGACGGCTGAAAATTGGCTCCTTCTACTCTACCCCCCAATTCCAGTTTTGCACCAGCTTCCACTGAACGCAGCATTTGATTTTGGAGTTGGTTTGCCAGGTCTATTCGCGCCATAGGGCCGGTAGTAATCCCTTCTTTGAAAGGATCGCCCTGTTTAAGTTTAGCAATTTGCGACACCAATTGATGGATAAACTCATCCACCGCCTCTTTTACAACAATAAATCGTTTTGATGCAATGCACGATTGCCCTGCATTCAGCATACGGGATTGTATAGCTATCGCAGAGGCCTTTTCCAGATCGGCATCTGCCAGGACGATCAGCGCATCCGATCCGCCCAATTCAAGAACCGACTTTTTAATGTGTTTACCAGCAAGCATAGCTACTGAAGTTCCTGCACGTTCGCTGCCGGTCAGGGTTACTGCCTGTACTACATGACTTGCTATGACCCTTTCTACTTCGGGTGTATCGATAATCAAAGACTGGAACACACCTTCATCTGCTCCGGCTTTTTCAAATATCTCTTGGATAGCTAATGAGCACCCGGTTACATTGGGTGCATGCTTTAACAGACCAACATTACCGGCCATTAAAGTCGGTGCCGCAAAACGGAATACCTGCCAGAAAGGAAAATTCCAGGGCATAATAGCCAGCACGGCACCAATAGGCTGATAGGTCACAAATGACTTATGGTAATCGGCTGTAATGATCTCATCCTTTAAAAACTGTTCGGCGTTTTGCGCATAATACTCGCAAACCCAGGCACATTTTTCAACCTCGCCTTTAGCTTCGCTTATTACCTTGCCCATTTCATTCGTGATGAGCGTGGCAAAGCTTTCTTTTTCTTCCCTTAAAATAGATGCTGCTTTATTCAATACCTCCGCCCTATGAGCAAAACTTTGTGCTGACCAATGCGCATATCCTTTTGCAGCTTTGGACAAGGCATTGTCAATGTCCTGTATATTCATTAAAGGATATTCGGCAATGACGTACTGATTATAGGGAAATATGGATTTAAA
>DATHLW010000447.1:0-3814 GCA_035487675.1 Mucilaginibacter sp.
ACTTTTCATTATAAGGCATCTTCGTAATCACGACAAGCCAAGAGGTTTTATTGGCGAGAGCATGAGAAAAATGTTAAACCATGTCGATCTGTATATCGGCTGCAGCGAATCTGTAGCCGTCGAATATCAAAAAAACTTTAAGATTGACAAAAGGAAAATAACTCATGTAACCAATGCTATCGATTTTAACCGACTAAATAAATTTGATAACCTGGGAAGGAAGGATTATCAAATTAATAAAAACACGACCGTATTTCTGTTGTTCGGATTTGATTATTATCGGAAAGGTGTCGATTTGGTACTGGAGGCTATGAGTAGCCTGGTTTCCCAAGGCTATGACGTATGCTTGTTGCTTAGCTTATCAACTAACAGGGATATAATAGAATCCAAAATTGTTAACCGCTTTCAGAAAATGCCTGATTGGCTAAGGATACTTGGCCCAAGAGAGGATATTGCTTCCTATTATCACCTGAGTGATTATTTTATATCAGCTTCACGAGAGGAGGGTTTTTGTAATGCTTTGGTAGAATCAGCTTATTGTGAAAGACCGATCATTACCAGTGATATACCCGGCCCGGGATCATTGAATATTCCTCATACCTATAAATTTACATCCGAAGATATTGCTGAATTGCAAAAAGCAATGATATCACTTATATCATTAACAGATGCTCAAAGAAGGCGAATTGCAACCGATCAAAGAGAATATGTTATTAAGAACTTTGATCTGGATATATGGGCCTATCAAATTACGGAAGTTTATAAAAGCCTTGATTAATATTACCGACTATTCATTATCAAACGGGAATATTTAGTTAGCCTTGCAAAACAACCCGGGCCACCTGGTAGTTAAAGGGAAGTAAAAGCAAGTTTAAATCTGTTTTTTTTAACTATTTTTACGTCGCAAAAAACATGTATTTGTTGTGGAAAAAAACGCAAAGATTTATATAGCGGGCCATCGGGGCATGGTAGGGTCGGCAATTTACCGTAAACTTCAGAAAGAAGGATATAGCAACATAATTACACGTTCATCGGCTGAGCTGGACTTACGTGTGCAAACCGATGTCGCTGAATTTTTTGAACTCGAAAAACCTGATTATGTGTTTCTGGCGGCTGCAAAAGTTGGTGGTATAGTGGCTAACAATACTTATCGGGCTGACTTTTTGTATGAGAACCTTCAAATTCAGAATAACATTATTCATTCCTCGTTTGTGAACGGAGTGAAAAAACTGATGTTTTTAGGTTCAAGCTGTATATATCCCAAACTTGCCCCACAGCCATTAAAAGAAGAATACTTACTGACAGGCCCTTTGGAACCAACCAATGAGCCCTATGCCATTGCTAAAATAGCCGGTATTAAAATGTGCGATGCATATCGTTCACAATATGGTTGTAATTATATATCAGTAATGCCTACCAATCTTTACGGTTATAATGACAATTACCACCCCCAAAATTCACATGTATTGCCTGCTTTGATACGTCGCTTCCATGAAGCAAAAGTAAATGGCCTGCCCGACGTAACCATCTGGGGCACAGGTACACCTAAGCGTGAATTTTTATTTGCTGATGATCTGGCTGAAGCCTGTTATTATCTGATGCAGAATTATGATGAAGAAGGTTTGGTTAACATAGGTACTGGTGAAGATATCTCTATTAAAGATCTTGCTTTGTTGATAAAGGATATTATCGGGTATGAGGGAGAGATAAAATTTGACACCTCAAAACCTGATGGTACCCCGCGTAAGTTGATGGATGTTTCTAAATTACATAGCAAAGGCTGGAAACATAAGATCGAATTAAAAGATGGGATAAAACTTGCTTATGAAGACTTTTTGGCTCACCAGGCAAATTTGGTTTCTAACTGATCTGCCGTCGAAATAATAAATCCGAATTATGACTGTCGAATCTACGCCTATCAAAGGCTGTATCATTATAAAACCAACTGTTTTTGGTGACGAACGCGGATATTTTTTCGAGAGCTTTAACCAGGAAAAATTCAGGGGATTGACCGGCATTGATACTGCTTTTGTGCAGGATAATCAATCCTATTCAACAAAAGGGGTACTTCGGGGGTTACATCTTCAAAAAGGTGCGTTGGCACAGTCCAAATTAGTTCGCGTAGTTAAAGGGGAAGTGCTTGACGTTGCTGTCGATCTTCGGCAGGGATCAAAAACCTATGGCAAGCATTTTAGTATCAGGCTGTCAGACGATAATCACCTGCAACTATTTATTCCAAAGGGATTTGCACATGGGTTTGTTGTATTAAGTGACGAAGCTATTTTTCAGTATAAATGCGATAATTACTATGATAAGACCGCCGAAGGGGGAATATATTATGCAGACCCTAATCTGGCTATTGATTGGATATTACCATACGATCAACTAATTGTATCACAAAAAGACCTGGAGTTGCCTAATATGTCTGCCGCTGGCGCAGTCAGTTTTTAAATTTAAAGGATGAGTAATATTTTAGTTTTTGGCGCCTCGGGCCAGTTAGGACAGTGTTTAAAGGCTGTTTCGAATTCGCAGGGGCTTACGTCTATTTTATTTCCTGCTGAAAGTGAAGCAGATATTCTGAATAAGGACGTGCTAAAGAAACTCTTTGATACCTATAAACCATCCTGGTGTATCAATTGTGCCGCCTACACAGCTGTAGACAAGGCAGAGGATGATATTGAGCTTGCCCGTAAAATAAACAAAACGGGAGTGGAAAATCTGAGTGATCTGTGCCTGGAATATAACGCTGTATTTATTCACACCTCCACAGATTTTGTATTCAAAGGAGATAAAGCAACACCTCTCGATGAGGATGACCCCGCTGAACCTGTAAATGTTTACGGCTTAACCAAACTGGAAGGGGAGCACGTTGTAACCGCAAAACTTAAAAAATATTTCATCCTTCGTACCAGTTGGCTTTATTCAGAATACGGGAATAATTTTGTTAAGACTATGATCAGGCTAGGCGCTGAACGCGATGAGCTAAAAGTAATCGCTGACCAGGTAGGAACACCTACTTACGCCATGGATTTAGCGAAATGTATTTTGCATATTATAGCAGTTAATAGCACAGATTATGGGCTTTATCATTACAGCAATGAGGGTGTAGCATCATGGTATGATTTTGCAAAGGCCATATTTGATATTTCCGCTACTAAAATAAAAGTACTGCCAATTAAAACGTCGGAATATCCCACACGGGCTGTTCGTCCGGCTTATTCAGTAATGAGCAAAAGCAAAATAAAGAAGGTATTCAGTATCGAAATTCCATATTGGCGCGATAGTTTAATAACTTGTATCAGTAAACTTTGATCTATTTATGAAAGGTATCATATTGGCCGGTGGTTCAGGAACCCGGCTTTTCCCAATTACCAAGGCTATAAGCAAGCAACTAATGCCGATATACGATAAGCCAATGATCTATTATCCGTTATCAGTATTGATGATGGCCGATATCCGCGAGATACTGATCATTACTACACCGGAGGATAGTGACAGTTTTAAAAGACTATTAGGTGATGGCCATGAATTGGGGTGCCAGTTTGAGTATGCTGTGCAGGCAGTTCCAAATGGTTTAGCACAAGCGTTTGTAATAGGAGAGAAGTTTATCGGAAACGATAAAGTAGCATTGATATTAGGTGATAACATCTTTTACGGTACCGGTTTTGACGACCTGATAAAGAGTTTTAATGATGTTGATGGCGCGGCCATATTTGCTTATAAAGTATCTGATCCGGAAAGATATGGGGTAGTAGAATTTGATGATAAGTTTACCGCTTTATCTATTGAAGAAAAGCCATTGAAACCAAAATCG
>DATHLW010000448.1:0-4237 GCA_035487675.1 Mucilaginibacter sp.
AATATCCTTGTGATGGGTGGCGGCGACGGATTGGCCGTTCGGGAAATACTAAAATATCCGCAGATACAAACTGTAACGCTGGTAGATTTGGATAAGGGGATGACGCGCCTTTTTCGCACGAATGAAATGCTGCTGGCTTTAAATAAGCGTTCATTACTTAACCCAAAGGTTACGGTGATCAACGCGGATGCTTTTTCATGGGCGCGGGCTCAGAACAAGCAATACGATGCCATTATTGTTGATTTTCCCGACCCGTCTAATTATTCAGTAGGTAAGTTATACACGGATGCTTTTTACAAAGTGGTTAAACGGCTGTTAAAGCCTGATGGTATTATGGTGGTGCAATCTACATCCCCATATGTAGCGCCGAAATCTTATTGGACGGTAGAAAAAACGCTTCAGTCTGTGGGGTTACATACCGTACCCTATCACAATTATGTACCATCATTTGGTGAGTGGGGATATATTATGGCCATGTACAAGCCTGTTTACAAAGTGCCCGATCATTACCTGCCTGGACTGCGTTTTATGTCCAAATCCTGTTTAGAGCAGATGCTTTTTTTTCCGAAGGATATGGCAAGGGTGCCCGCGTCTGTTAATAAGTTGAACAACCAGATACTGGTAAAATATTTTGAAGATGAGTGGTCAGGGGTTCTTTAACCGGGAGAAACTGCGACAAGGAATTGACCGGCGAACATTTTTGATGCGGGCCGGCTTGCTTAGCGGCGGTATTTTTTTGAGTGGCTGTCTGAAAAAGATCGGCGGACGCAACCCTGACTATGCCCATATTAAAGGGGGCCTTTCCGGCCCAAATGCAAAAGCAGGGCATCGCCTCAGGGACCAAACCCCTTTACCACCTGTTTCAGCCACAAGGAAAATTAAAACGCTCGTCATTGGAAGTGGTATATCCGGACTTTCAGCTGCTCGTTGGCTTAAAAAGCAGGGGCACGAGGATTTCATGCTGTTTGAACTGGAGGATCATACCGGGGGCAATGCCTATTTCGGAACCAATCCGACCTCTTCTTATCCGCTTGGCGCGCATTATATCCCCATTGTTAATAATGAGGATGAAAAACTGATCGATTTTTTACACGAGCACCAGGTTATTACCCATTTTGATGAGCACAACCTTCCATTCTATAACGAATATTATTTGTGTTTTGATCCCGAGGAACGACTGTTGATCAATGGGCACTGGCAGGAAGGAATAGTGCCGGATTTTGGTGTTGCAGCGGATGACCGTAAACAGGTTGTCCGCTTCTTCGACAGGGTGAGCCACCTGAAAGACGCCAGGGGAACGGATGGTAAATATGCTTTTGATATTCCAATCGACCAGAGTTCGGAAGATGTGGAATACCGCAAGCTGGATAGCATTTCTTTTGAACAATACTTATTGCAGGAGGGTTTCAACTCTAAATATTTATTGTGGTATCTTAATTATTGCTGCAAAGATGACTACGGTGCCCCGGCGGCAAAAGTATCTGCCTGGGCCGGCCTGCATTATTTTTGCGCGCGCAAAGGCAAAGCAGCCAATGCAGAACCCAATTCAGTTATAACATG
Organism: Mucilaginibacter sp.; assembly: GCA_035487675.1. Taxonomy (GTDB): domain Bacteria; phylum Bacteroidota; class Bacteroidia; order Sphingobacteriales; family Sphingobacteriaceae; genus Mucilaginibacter. The sequence continues at coordinate 1,561 of DATHLW010000448.1, forward strand.
GCCGGAGGGGAATGGTTTCCTGATGAAATGCTTGCGAAGCGGGCTGGAGAAACACATCGAATTGGGGAAAATGGCAAGCGAAGTCACAATCAACGAGGCGGGATTTGTGGAGGTCAAAATATTCGATCTGCAAAAGCATCAAACCATTCGTGTTGAAGCCGAGCGGGTAATAATGGCATCCCCGCAATTTGTAAACCAGCGTTTGTTTAAAAACCTCAGCCGGCCCGGAGTTGATTACCAGGACATGCACTATGCACCCTGGGTAATAGCTAATCTAACGGTAAATCACCTGCCTACTGCGGCCAAAGGAATGGTTCTTTGCTGGGACAACGTAGCGTATGGCACTCCATCAGTCGGTTATGTGAACGCGAACCAACAGGATATTAAACTGATTGAGAAAAAGAAGGTGCTTACCTACTACCTGCCCCTTTGTGACCGGGAGCCAAGATTGTCGAGGCTTGCAGCATATACGCGTACCTACGAACAATGGCTGGATATCATCATCCCGGAAATGGAACAGATGCACCCGGGTATCACAACCCACATCGAACAAGCTGATATATGGCTTTGGGGGCATGGCATGATCAGCCCGGCTCCAAATTATATATGGGGTAAAACCCGGTCCTTTGCAAAAGAACCTGTTGAAAACAAGATATTCTTTGCCCACACCGACCTAAGCGGAATATCCATTTTTGAAGAAGCGTTTCATCATGGCATTGATGCTGCGCAGCAACTTTTAGATAGTTACCATGGCAAAAGTTAAAAGCTTGCAACCCTGGATACGTTCAGGCCCGAAAGATCTTTTGTTCATCTTGTCGCCTCCGTTCCTGGCCTTATTGATCGTGATGCTTTTTCCGCAGCAGTTCAAACAGTCCAACGCTATGCCTGTGCAATATTGGGTCGTTCTGATCGTCATGGTCGATGTGGCACACGTATACAGCTCGCTTTATCGTACCTATTTTAACCCGGCTGAATTTCACAGTAACAGAGCGTTGTTCATTTTTGTTCCTTTGTTATGTTACCTGGCAGGACTGGCATTACATATCCTGGATGGCATGCTGTTTTGGAGAGTGCTGGCCTACCTGGCGGTGTTCCATTTTATACGGCAGCAGTATGGTTTTATGCGCATCTATTCGCGTGAACAAATTCAAAGCAGATTTTTTCGCCTGATCGACAATGTCGCTATTTATACCGCAACTATTTACCCCCTTGTTTACTGGCACCTTTCGCCTCACCGCAATTTCAACTGGTTTGTTGATGGTGACTTTCTTTACGCCAGGTCAAATCAAATACTGCCCGTTTTAACGGTGATTTACATCCTCGTAATAGTGACTTATATCATTAAAGAAGTCTTTATCAGCCTACAAACACGTTCGTTTAATATTCCCAAAAACCTTGTCATGACAGGTACCTACCTTTCCTGGTATTTCGGTATTGTTTACTATAACGGCGACATGGCTTTTACTACGCTTAACGTGATCTCCCATGGTATTCCTTATATGGGTTTGGTATGGTTTGCTGAGAAAAAACGATACCGCACTCAAAAAGCAAGAGCGAGCAGTCTATTGAAACTGACTTTCAGCAAATATGGGTTGTTTTGTTTTGCGGGCCTGATCATCCTTTTTGCCTATCTGGAAGAAGGCTTATGGGACGGATTGGTTTGGCGCGAACATCCATCTGTATTCCGCTTTTTTCAGCATTTGCCAAATATCAGCAGCCCGATTTTGCTTGCCTTGCTGGTACCGCTTTTGTCCCTTCCCCAATCCACCCACTATGTACTGGACGGATTTATCTGGCGGCGTAAAAAGTAATATTGAATTACTTATGGTACAGATTACGAGCAAATCTACTCCTCAAGGGTAGCATCGGGTTTATAATTATCCAGCGTCTTCTGCAATTGCTGTTTGATCTGTTTCACCAAAATCCTCGGCCCCAACACCCTCATTTTTGAACCGAATCCAAGCAGCTCCCTTTCCAACTCGAAATTTGGTATAACCCGGATGCTGAAAATTTTTCCATTCAATTCTTCTTTTAACAGCTTTTGGGTATGATGCAGCGGCTTAGTGATCACATAAGGCGCGTTGGCATTATCTATCCAAAAGATCACCTCAATGTCCCGCTGGTTTGGGGTTTTGGTTACGCCCAATACATCGCTGTAATAAGTAGCCAGATCAATGGTGGTGTTTTCGCGGTATGCGTCTTCGTGTTCCTCAATGGTTTGTATCCTGTCGAGCGCCAGGGTTAATAGTGGTGCATTGCGAACATGCGACCTGCCCAACAAAAACCAACGGTTACGGTATTCCTTCAATAAATACCCGCTAAAACAAAAGGTACTTGCTTCCCTGGCTTTAAACGATTGATAAGTTATACACAACGTCCTTTTAGCCACAATGGCTTTACGTATCAGCTCTATCCATTCCAACCCCTTCAGGTGATCGTTCTTTTCAAAATCGATTACCGGGGTACTGTGCGTTTTTTGGGTGTATATTTTATCCTCTAGTTTACTTACCATCTCACTCAGGTCGGCGAAGTGGTTGAAGCCTTTAAACTGTTGCAATAAACTGGTCACCTCGCCAAGTACCTGCATATCCTGGTTGTTAAGCGGGATATTGGTGATACTGTAGTTCTTGTCTTCGTAAGTGTAATATTTCTTATCAACTACTACAATGGGCGCTTC
>DATHLW010000449.1:0-2688 GCA_035487675.1 Mucilaginibacter sp.
GATTTTGGTTTTGAGGATAGCCATGCGGGTTTCCAGATCGGGAACCTGTAAGTCGGCCGAAAGTCCCCATTTGAATCGCGAAAGCAAACGCTCTTCTAAACCGGCCAGATCCTTGGGCGCTTTGTCTGATGTGATGATCAGTTGCTTTCCCGATTGGTGCAGGTGGTTGAAGATATGGAAAAAGAAATCCTGTGTTTTTTCTTTACCGGCAAAGTTGTGTACATCATCCATGATCAGTACATCAATAGCCTGGTAAAAGTTCACAAAATCATTAATGTTATTATGCTTAAGTGCATCAACAAATTGTTGGGTGAATTTTTCGCATGATACGTAAAGCACCAGTTTATCCGGTAATTTAACGCGTATCTCATTACCAATGGCCTGTGCCAGGTGAGTTTTGCCTAAACCTACTCCTCCGTATATCATCAGGGGATTGAACGAAGTGCCGCCCGGTTTCGCCGCTACGGCATAACCGGCAGAGCGGGCCAAACGATTACAATCACCCTCAACAAAGTTTTCGAAAGTGTAGTTTGGATTAAGCTGCGGATCTACATTCAGTTTCTTCAAGCCTGGTATAACAAAAGGATTTTTTATGTCCTTATTAATTGATATAGGAACAGGCATGGATTGATTTTTCGTCTCGGCACCATTACCGGTTGACGGTATATTGGTAGTGTACGGTTTGCTTGACGATTGTTCTACGACAATATTGTATTCGAGGCGTCCTTCTTCTCCAAGCTGCTTCTTGATCGTTTTACGCAGTAGCCCAACATAATGTTCTTCCAGCCATTCGTAGAAAAACAAGCTTGGTACTTGTATCGTCAGGACGCTTCCTTCCATGCGCAGGGCCTTGATCGGTTCGAACCAAGTCTTAAAGCTTTGCGCGGGGATGTTGTCTTTAATGATTTGAAGGCAGCTATTCCAAACGTTTGTACAAGTTTTATCCATATATATTTTTTTAAAATCTTGATTTACACCCCTTCAGCGACACATCAAAAGGGGCTGTTACGGAACATCGAATATTCAAAAAAAAACCTATTTAAAAAATTAAATTTTAAAATTTTATCAGATTAATTCATCATTAATTAACACTCCAGATTGCAAATGTTTCAAATAAAAACTTATATTATGCACTTCTTGCGAATAATAGCTCTCAGCGTTGCAATCGCTATTTTTTTATTTCCTCTATGCAACTCACATGTTTTGTTAACATATGTTTATTCTGTTTACGTTAACTCAAACTTAATTGTTCAGTTAAAGTTAGTAGAGAAATTGCCTATTAAAAAATCCCACTTCAACAAGATAGTAATATTTTTAACAATTAACAATTGGACATTTACCCGAAATAATATAAAACCCGGGTATAATTGATCAATATTCGCCGAATACCCCGCGAAGTGTATCAGCTATTTCGCCGAGGGTAGCATAGTTTTCTACGGCAATTAATATAAAAGGCATCAGGTTCGATGTCCCTTTAGCAGCTTCGGCAAGCTGATCCAGGGCGCCCCGGACTGCATTATTGTCGCGCGTAGCTTTCAATTCGTTTATTTTATCTATTTGCATCTTGCGGATGGCATCATCCACACGAAAGACATTTTCGGCAGGGGCTTCCTCCTGTACAAAACGGTTCACCCCTACGATCACCCTCTCGCCGCTTTCAATCTCATTCTGATATTCATAAGCCGACCTCGCGATCTCATTTTGGATATAATCCTGCTCAATGGCTTTCACCGCACCCCCCATCGCGTCTATTCTATCTATATATAATTGTGCTGCCTTCTCCAGCTCGCTGGTTAGTTCCTCTATAAAATAAGATCCCGCCAAGGGGTCAACCGTATCGGTAACCCCGCTTTCAAAGGCAATGATCTGCTGTGTGCGTAAAGCGATCTTCGCTGCCGCCTCTGTTGGTAATGACAAAGCTTCGTCATAACCATTGGTATGTAAGGATTGTGTTCCGCCCAATACTGCTGCCAAAGCCTGGTTGCTCACCCGCACAATATTATTCATGGGTTGCTGGGCAGTTAAGGTTGATCCGCCGGTTTGAGTATGGAAACGGAGTTTTTGAGCGCCGGGATCTGTCGCGCCCAGCTCTTTAGTAATGTGCGCCCACATACGCCTCGCAGCTCTGAACTTGGCTATCTCTTCGAAGAAATTATTGTGGCAATTAAAAAAGAAGGACAGCCTTTTGGCAAATACATTAATGTCTAACCCTTTATTTAAGGCCGCTTGCAAATATGCTTTGCCATTTGCTAAAGTGAAGGCCAGTTCCTGCACGGCCGTTGATCCCGCCTCGCGGATATGGTAGCCCGAAATAGAGATGGTATTCCATTTAGGTACTTCCTTGCTGCAATATTCAAATACATCGGTAATCAGCCGCATGGATGGCCCGGGCGGATAGATATAGGTGCCGCGCGCGGCATACTCCTTTAATATATCGTTCTGTACAGTACCGGACAACTGCTTCAGGTCAGCTCTCTGCTTTTTTGCTAACGCGATATACATGGCCAGCAAAATAGCAGCCGTTGCGTTGATGGTCATCGATGTAGTAATGTCCTTTAGCTGGATACCATCAAATAATACCTCGATATCTTTTAAGGAATCAATTGCTACACCAACTTTACCCACTTCGCCATCGGCAAAATCGCTGTCAGAATCGTAGCCTATTTGGGTAGGCAGGTCAAAAGCAAC
>DATHLW010000450.1:0-5185 GCA_035487675.1 Mucilaginibacter sp.
AAAAGGAAACATATTCAGGGTTTTCCGGGGCAAATTTTGCCAGTTCTTCTGACAGGTGAACTGCTTTTTCAATTGCAGCATCGGTATATTCATTGGTGGTCACAATACCGAGCTTTTTACCATAGGCGGATGAAACCACCATGCTGGTTTGGCTAATGGAGCCGCTGGTAGAAACCGTGTTTCGTGCATATCGTAAATTCCCGGCATCCGAACCGTTTATACTTATTTCACATTCATCGGCTTTTGAATAGCTGAGCGCTTTTTTCAATAGCGTGCGGCATTCTTCTTCGGTTAAAATAGCCATATATCTTAGATTTTTCTTTTAGTATTGATTACGTTAACTCCTTTAAATAGTGAGGTAGATGATCCGTGCGATACGGCGCTTACCTGTTCCGGCTGGCCCTTGCCATCAAAGAATGATCCGCCGAGGCGATAATCATTTTTATCGCAAACTGCTGCACATGAATTCCAGAACTCTTGTGTATTGGATTGATAAGCCACATCATTCAGCATACCGACAATCTTCCCGTTTTTGATCTCATAATAAAGCTGCCCGCTGAACTGGAAGTTATAGCGCTGCTGATCGATAGAAAATGAGCTATCACCAATGATGTAAATCCCTTTTTCTACATTTTTGATCATCTCGTCTGGCGACAACGCCGTTTTTCCCGGTTGTAAGGATACATTCGGCATGCGCTGAAATTGCACATCGCTCCAGCTATCGGCATAACAACATCCCTGGGATTCTTTGAGTCCAATGATATGCGCCTGATCGCGGATAGCCTGGTAATTTACCAGGATGCCATCCTTAATGATATCCCATTTTTTAGCCTCAACGCCTTCGTCATCATAGCCAACGGCACCAAGCGAACCCGGTTGTGTTTTATCGGCTACGATATTGACGTTTTTGCTGCCGAAATTGAACTTGCCGGACTTCCACTTGTCCAAAGTTAGGAAGCTGGTTCCCGCAAAGTTGGCCTCGTAACCCAACACACGGTCAAGTTCTGAAGGGTGGCCTACAGATTCGTGAATGGTGAGCCATAAGTGACTTGGATCGAGCACGAGGTCATATTTGCCTGCTTCAACTGATTTTGCTTTTATCTTTTCAGCAGCTTGTGGTGCGCCAGCTTTTGCATCTTCCAGCATATCATAGCGGTCGCGGTAACGTGTTGTTACGCCATGTATTTTATCACTTTCGCGGGGTTCAAGGTATTCGTAGCCCATGCCTCTTGGGGCGCTTAACGATTGCCGGGTTTCGAAATTGCCGGTTTTCTCATCAATTTTTGTTATGGCGAATATCGGCCATATGCGGTGAATATCCTGGTCGATGTATGAGCCTTCTGTTGAGGCAAAATACTTTTGTTCGTTCACTAAAAAGATGATCGAGTTGACATAGTTAGCGCCGCCCTTCATTGCTGCATCGTTTACGGATAACAGCAGATCGGTTTTTTCCTTTATCGGCACATCGAAGCCATTCTTTTCAATGGGAGTCTTCCAGCTTACTTCACCATAGCCTTTTTGTGGGACTAACTGAACAGGCTCAGCCTGTATGCGCGAGTTCTCTTTGGCAATAGCAACGGCCATTTGAGCTGCTTTGGCAATACTGTCATTATCCAGTTTATCAGTAGCTGCAAAGCCCCAACAGCCATTGGCTATTACCCGGATACCCATGCCGAATGATTCGGTGTCGACCAGGTTCTCTACTTTGTTTTCGCGGGTAACCACATATTGGTTAAGGTATCTGCCAATGCGCACATCTGTATAGGTGGCACCTTTTGATCTGGCCGCATTTAGGGCCACATCGGCCATTTTCTTTTTGAGTGTGGCATCGGCTCCGTTTAGTATGCCGTTGGGTTGAATGGGCGAACCAAAGACCGGTATACGGCTGAGCATGGTTGCACCGAATCCCATGCCTGTGAGGTAAAGGAAGTCTTTTCTTTTCAAATCGGTAAGTATTAGTCTTTAAATATAGGAAGAGGCTTTAAGAATAGGAAAGCATAACCAAAATAAAGTCAGCCCTTTATTGAAAAATCACCCTAAACGGGTGATAATGTTTAAGGCTTTCTGATAACAAAGGTTTTGGCTAACTGATCATGCCACCCCTGCGGTTTTATCCGACAAATACAAAAAAACGCACCGCTGTCGCATACTTAGCATGCGGACAACGAGGGTGGACCTTGCCGTAGCGAAAAAGCTCCTGCGGCAACTGGGGGGATGCGGCAAAACTAACAACACGCCAGGTGCCATCCTTTTTCCTGCGAGCCAAAGGCATCGTGCATCGGGGTTACTGGGTTTTATTTGTACCCAATTTATAGCCTATTGGATTTCTTGGCGGGTTAGGCTTTTCTTGCTTCTCCAACAGTTCGTCAAGGTACTGAAAGACCAGTTCGATGTTTTTATCATGGTTATCTAACTTGTGCTTGATCTTTTCTATCTCTAAACGTAACTCGGTATGGTCTGTTAGTATTTCTCTGATATGGGTAAATATCCTGATGATCTGTATGTTTACTTCTATGGCGATTTCACTGTTTAATACGCTTGACAACATGGCTACGCCTTGTTCTGTAAATACATTAGGTAGTTTACGCAAACCCATCTTTTCCCTATTGGACATCACATTTTGTGATTTCCATTCTTCTAATTCCTGACTGGTTAACTGGAACATAAAGTCATCAGGAAAACGTTTTTCATTTCGCTTTACAGCTTGGTTTAATAATCTTGTTTCTATACCGTACATTTCTGCTAAATCACGGTCTATCATTACTTTTTTGCCCCTTATGATATAGATTTTATTAATAACGGTTTCCTCTGTTATAATTATGGATTTACTCATCACTTTTTGTTTTCGGTTTTCAAAGATAGAATTGGATATCACGAATTGAGACATCCAATTTTTTTATCCGTTTTGTACCCTCCTTTTTGCAAGTTATCGCAAAGGATGGTATTTGCCACGTCTGCCAATAAACAATTCGGACTTATACTTTTTATGGCTTCCTGATAACATAGGTCTTGGCTAATTGATCATGCCACCCCTGTTTGTTTTTATCCCACAAAACGCAGAAAAACCCCATGCCACATACCAGGCTGGATAAAATCTTACCAAAGTTTCGCCCTAATGCTGTAGCAAATTCAATTCGTTCGCCTGTGGCATTTACGACTTTAAGCTTGCAAACAACCTTTCCAATGCTCCCCTGTAAGCGGGTTGATTCGAAAGTAGCATTATAGAAAGCAAGGACTATAACACTTAATACATTTTGTTCAAATTTTGTATCGCTGCCAAAACCTGATTCAAACCAATGGGTGCCTGTAAATGTCATTGCCAGGCTTAATAAGGTTCCAAATACGACTAGTGATACAAATAGTATGAAATAATCAATAATATATGCCAGCAGGCGCCACCAAAAGTTAGCCAATATAGCATGCGACGGGTAATAAATGCCTTGCGATTCAAAATAATCGGCAAATTCAAACATGGAGGCAGCGCTTTCCCATTGCTCATTAATGGGCGAAAACACAAGATCTTCGGCACGAAGACCCTTGTCCATAAGTTCATGATGTGAAAACGGACCGGTTTGTTGCCCGTCTTCGATAAGGTAATAGGCGTTTAGCATTCGTTTAGATTGATACCGAAAGATAAATAATAATTTATGAATTCAGTGCATACACAATGATGTTCACCCCAAACTTCGTGTTATCTTCTGCCAGGAAGCGTTTGTTCCTGTAATCATAGTCCCATTCGCAGCCGTAATCTTTGTTGCTGTACAAAACTGCTATCCGCCCATCAATTTCAAGAGCTTTCAGGTAGTCGTGCACCAGGTCATCGCCCCAGCCATTCAACTCAAAAGAGGTGGTAGGAGGCCCTTTGTCAAAGGCGAAAAAGGAATGGTATATTTTATGATTGTTAGGTATCTTTCTTAAAGCCGATGGCCCGAAGATGGCAGTCATTTGCGCCTCGAACGATTTGGCAAACAGCCCGTCGATGTCGTGGTTGCAGTCATCAGCAAAAACAAAGCCCCCGTTTTGTACATACTTTTTGAAATTGGCGCGTTCCTGTGCATCAAATTGCACCAACTTATGACCGCTGATGTAGGCAAAAGGGTAGGAGAAAATATCATTGCTGCTGAGCGGTATTATTTTTTCATGCGGGTCAAACGGGATAGTGGTATATTCAAGCAGTGAATTGAGCAGGTTAGATGGCATGCGCTGATCAGTGTCCCAGTCGCCTGAGTGGTAACTAAACCTCATGAAAGTAAACTTCGATCCGAACGACATTATTTGAAAAATTTAAAAGTAGTACAAAATTTTATGCGAAACTCACTTTTGTATGGAAGGGCTGTAAAGTTTCAGATACTTTATTTGATTTTTGAGAAAAACGCATGGTATTTAGGCAAAAGGGTAATATCTTGTGGTGTCGACTCACCCCGACTTCGCTGCGCTGGTCGACCCTCTCTCCGCTAAAGCGGAAAGAGGGAGCGTTATAATAAAAAATTAACCCTCTTTTTGGCTTGCTAAAGAGAGGGTGGTCGAGCGTAGCAATGACCGGGTGAGTCAAATATGCGACTGTGTAGTAAATTAGTATTAAACAAACACTCATTGGAACTAACTGAAAAAGATATAAAAGCACTGCTTGCTAAACTACCTCTCCTGAAGAGCGAGATACAAAAGGTAATTGTAGGGCAGGACCATATACTGGATGAACTGCTGGTAGCTTTCCTTGCCGGGGGGCATTGCCTACTGGAAGGCGTACCCGGACTGGCTAAAACACTCATCGTAAAAACCATGTCGCGGGCGCTGCATCTTTCATTCAGACGCATACAATTTACGCCCGACCTGATGCCAAGCGATATTATCGGTACCGAAGTTTTGGAAGAGGATCATACCACCGGGAAACGATTTTTTAAGTTCAATAGAGGGCCACTATTTGCAAACATCATCCTGGCCGATGAAATAAACCGTACGCCACCAAAAACGCAATCAGCATTACTGGAAGCTATGCAGGAGTTTGAGGTGACTTATGGCGGCGAGACCTATCCGTTGGACAGGCCTTTCTTTATCCTGGCCACACAAAACCCGATTGAGCAGGCGGGCACCTATCCGTTACCCGAAGCACAGTTAGATCGTTTTTTACTGTTGATAAAGATCGGGTATCCTACCGCTGAAGAAGAATTTGAAGTGTTGAACCGAA